>CBFCZX010000096.1:0-6367 GCA_965602765.1 uncultured Atribacterota bacterium
AATCCCGTAATTTCCAGCCCATACTCGCTTATGTCTACTTTCTGAGTCCCTTTTATAGCATTTTCATTAAAATCATTCAGTGAAGAAAGTCTTTCACCTTGATATTCTCTTATTTCAACTGATTCAAGTTGAGTTGCCTGACTGTTACTTTGTTCTGCAAAAATATTTAAAGGTAAGGCTAAGATCAAAATAATAATAAGAAATATAATATTTTGTATTCGCTTAGAATATTGATTAAAACTTTTCATTTTTTTCTCCTCTATAAAAAATTCCTTCTTTTACCATAGTAGTTCTATTTATTTCTTTTCATTTTTCTCATATTTATAGTATAACCTTGAGGAAACAATTTGTGATTCTATTAATTATCCAAATCAAATCTTTTCAGAATAATAAAAGAAAATTTACGTTAAGTAATTAAAGACATATCCAGAAGAATAAAACATATTCCGGTGAATTGATACCTCTTGTATCTGAAGGAAGATGAATATGATTCCCCCGAAAGCCTTTAAAATCATATGAACCGGCTTCGTATACAAAACCGCAACGCCCTATTGCTTGGTCCTTATTGATTTTTTCAACCCAATAATTTTTAACCACTCCGGCGGAACCGATAGAATCATACCATTGTAAATCGTAGGATATTCTTTTCTGGTCTCCCAATGACATAATCACATCAATAGCGGTAATATAACCTTTAACAAAAATATCTTCCCGCAGGTTATGTGAAGTAACTTCGATATCTTTCAACACAAGATTGGTTATTGGACCATCGATAATTACTTCAGGAATAATGACTTTTCCCATATTCTTCTTTAATCTTTCTATCTCTTTCCGAAATATTGAATATCTCTTTTCTAATTTTTTTTTATCCTCACGGTAAATCCTGATGTACATTTTGTCCTTATACGGATAATGATCCATACGATATGCGTTACACTCAGGCCACCCTCCGTCATAATAGACAACATACCAATAATTCTCCTTGTCATTTATTGATTCAATGACATGGCTATTAATCGAATTATCGAGATGAAAAGTTAGCTTAATCTTCTGTTTTTTATCAAGATACACCAGAATATCAAAAACCGAAAAATGGCCTTTTTTGAAAATATCCTGGCGTAAAGATTCGATTTCACGTGGATTAAATTTAAAAGTACCTACTTCTTCAATTTGTATTTCACCGGAAAGACCTAGTTCTGTTTCATTAATATTTCCAAAAATATTATTTTCTTTTTCTTTATTTATCTGTGAAAAAGTACCGGGAGCACACAGTAGAAATAAAAGACTGATGATAAAAATAACCGTTAATATATGAAATCGAACTTCTTTCTCAAATCTTTTTTTCATTATCCTCCCCCTTTCATTTTCTAAGGTAATGACATAAATCCAATAATCGAATACTGACTAAAATTATTCAGAACGAGCCGATTTTTTAAATATTTTTCTGGTAGTAATAATTATCCATTTCCAATGCAAAACAATATGAATCAATACGAGCAGGCTCATCACAATGCTGGACCACTCATGCCAGACGCGAATTGTACCCATAGGTAAAACAAAATAAAGATGTGTAATCCCTAAAAAATCTACCAGTAGCCGCCATTTTATAAGACCGGTAAAAAAAGCGATTAAAAAAGAAAGGAACATAGCTACGTCAACAATGTAATAAGTATTTCTCAATTTTATAATACCCCTTTTATACCTACGGACATCTCCATATATTAATTCCCTGAATAAATGGTAAAATTATTTTAACAAAATAATCATGTTGCAAAGCAGCATATTCTCTACTATTGCTCTTCACCTAACAATGATAACAGAATGATTTAATCAAATACATGATCTGCTTCTTTATCGAAATCATAATCTTTTCTAGGTTTGACAAGATATATGTTCCCATCATGCAAGTCACTAAAATAAAGCCCTTCCGGTCCAAAGGACAAACCACACGGAGAAGCAGCTCCTTCGCCGATATAGGTCACAAATTCATCATAAGAACTAATTCCGGTGCCTTCTTTGTTAATTCTCATCTTTACTATTTTCTTGCCTTTTATATCCCTTCCCTTTTTGTAAGCATTTCCAAACAGTGCAACAAATAATTCATCATGAAATTTTTTATGAAATTGCCCATCCTGCATAAATGCTAAAGCGGTCGGTGCTTGACAAAAGTGCCACCAGAAGAGGGCTTTGGTCCTCATGTCTCCATACCAGCCATGGTTGCTTTTTGGTTCTACTTTCGCGACCACATCATCTACAGCAGGACCATTAATGCTAACATAGAGAGACTTATCAGTATTTCTCCAGGCAGCTCCAAAGGGATTTCTAAATCCCTTGGCATAGACATAACTATTTTTATCAGGATTATCATCCGGGATACTACCATCCAGGTTCATCCTTAGTATTTTTCCTCTTAGGTCATGATCATCCTGTGGTGATTTTCTCCAGGAACCGCCATCTGCTATGTTTACATACAACTTTTTATCATGTCCGATAGATACTGCCTGAATTTGGTGTGCTTTAGTCGTTGAAGGAATATTATCTATGACAACCTTCATGGAATTTAAATGCAAACCATCCTTACTTTCCATTTTAACTACTTTACCCTTAATCTCTCCATTTTCCATATAAAGCATGGTAACGAATAAGTTCCCTGTATCAGGTTCAACACATATACCAGTGACTCCTGATTCCCCTGAACCTGGAATTTCAGCATTCGGTTTATAATTTAATAGATTTTCAGCATAGGTATATATTTTCCAATCTTTTGTTATTACCTTTACCTGACCATACAGTTCTGTTACATATAATTGTACATTACTCTCCTTGTTTGGATTAAAAGCCAGGTTTACAGGAAGATTCAAACCTTCTAGTTTTAATTCAATTTCAAACCCGGGAAATACCCACCAATCCTTTGAAGACATTTTTTTTACCTCCCTTAAAATATCGTATAAACTAAATCGGTTTATTTTTTACAATTGAAAATTGTTACATAAAATTACATGTCAAAAAATATACCTTCAAAAATTACTCGCCTGCTATTTAATTAATATTTTTGCTGCAAAAATTTTAACATAGAAAGTTATTTATAGATGGATAAACGAATTTAAAAGAATGATTCATGGTGTTAAACTTAAAAAATGATTTATTTACTGGTAGAACTATGGCATTTTTTTTCCTGAAAATTGAAGATGATTATTTCATTCCTCTATAATCATGTTATTGACGACAAAAGCGCTAAAATATTCCACTTTATAGAACCTCTTTAAGGCGATAATAAGAATATTTCACTTATAATCATCATTTTCAGATTTAGTATATTTAAAGTTTGATACAATTTTGTTATTTTAATATTTACTTTTAATCATCGATCGCAATAATGACATTGCTTGCCTTAATAACGGCATAAACCTCTTTTCCTACAACTAATTTCAGATTTTTTACCGAAGATTTAGTAATAATTGATGCGATTTTTGAACCATTCGGCAATTCGATAATAACCTCATCATTTACTGCGCCTTCATTGATTTGTTGAATTTTTCCCTTTAACATATTTCTGGCACTTATTCTCATTTGAAGCACCCCCTTTTCAAGGATAGTTTTTTTTATATCCTATTTTAAGAATTTTTAGAATGATTACTTATTATTGATATAATAACTTGAATGATTTTATTGCACCTTCTCCTATTTAGTATATTCGACAATATTTTTGTAATTCCTTTTACAATAAAATTCTTGCAAATATATGGATATAATATTTTACAAATCTCTCCTAAAAAAAGCTATTTTATGTATCTGCAAATAGAAAATAAAATAAATATGAAGTAGATTGCTCACATGTTTACCCGTAGGCAATCTACTTCAATAAAATCAAAATATTACCTAATTATTAATCTATAAAACATCATAATTCTTTTTAAAAAGAAAGAAAAATAGATTAAATTTTTCGCTTTTAATTCAATACCATAATATCATCAAACTATCAGTGCAATCAGAAATGAAAAATTGTTTAACTATTTTTATAGTAATTCAATTTCATCTTGTCATATTCCATTCAACCAATATCTTTTTAATTGATATTTTTTAATAAATCGCTTACAAAATAACTGCATACTCCTCTCACAAAATACTTTATATAAGAACTTTTATAAGCTGTTCCATATCTTTAAAATCAACCAGTAGTCAATTTTTTAATGATATAGAAGTTTCACTAAACTATAGCAAATCTATACATTTTATTTCTTAAAAGAATCTTTAATCCTGTCAAACTTACTGAAAATAGGTAAATTTTGTTCCCTTATACTTAAATAATGATTTACATGCATCTACAACCGCTGAATCATAAAGAATTCCCTTATTTTTATTGAGTTCCTTTATGGCATCCTTTATAGTAAAACTAGGCCTATATGACCTATAAGAACTCATTGCCTCAATGACATCAGCTACACATAATATCTTTGCTTCCATTAAAATCTCATCGCTTTTTAGCCCATTTGGATACCCGGAACCATCTATCTTCTCATGATGTTGTAATACAATTTCAGCCACCGGCCAAGGGAAATATATTTCTTTTAATATATTATATCCAATCATAGGATGTTCTTTTATTAAATCTAACCCTAATTCAGTTAAACCACTTGGCTTACATAAAATCTCTATAGGCATACCTATCTTGCCAATATCATGAACTAATGATGCAACCTTTAATCCTTCAATTTTATCTTTAGGTAATTTCATCTCTTTTGCTATAGCGGTTGCAATAAGAGATACTTTTTTTTGATGACCAGCAGAATATGGATCTTTCTTTTCAACAACCTTAGCCATGGTATAAACCGTATCTTCCATAATTTGTTGTAATTTTTGGTAATTCTCTTGAAGTTCTCGTTCAACTTTACTTTTCGTAGTGACATCTTCCCCAGTACTTAGAATTCCTTGAAATTCACCCTTTTCATCCTTTAATATGGTATTATACCAGCTAATGATTCTTTCTTCGCCATTGATAGTTAAAATTGGACTCTCTAAGTGTTCGTGTGACACGGTTTTTTTTGATTTAAGTTCAGCAAAAATGTTATTCATTTTTTCTTGCAGTCTTTCCGGAACAAAATTATCAATCCATTTTTTTTCTAAAATCTCCTCTCTTGTATATCCCAAAACTTCACAACCTCTGTTATTGATTAGGCTCACATTACCATCCTTATCGATAATCTTAAGTATGATGCCTGCTACGTCAATATATTTCTGTAACTTATTTCTTTCTTTTTCTATAATTTCTTCTTCTAATTTACGTACGGTTATATTTCTCAAGTGTAGCTGAATTCCAACAATTTTATCATCCTGAAATATACTCGATCCGTTAACTTCTACTATTGCTTTCCCTTTATTTTTACTAATTGTATCAAGATTCATTTCCTCGATTGTATTACCACGAATTAAAGCATTCCACATTCCTTCAATTTTTTTATTCATATTTTCCGGGAATAATATTTGAAAGTATTTACCAACTATTTCCTTAGGCATATATCCTAATATCCTTTTAATTGATGGTGAAACATAGGTACATATTCCCTTTTCGTTAGTAACAATAATGATGTCATGGCTTCTTTCGGAAATCATTCTGAATTTTTCCTCTGATTCCTTTATTTGCCTATTTCTTTCCACTTCTTTTGTAATATTGTATATGACGCCAATTACACCTATTACTTTACCATCTGTATCTTTATAGGGTATTTTGTCGCTTCTAACCCATATCATTCTGCCATTTCGTATTTTAAATGATTCTTCAATTCCATATTTGGATGCTTCAGATTCAATTACTTTTAAATTATCAGCATAAATTTTATCAGCCATTTTTTCGGGGTATAAATCATAAAGATATTTTCCTTCAATCTCTTCAGCAGGTTTACTAAATAGATCAGCAAAACATTTGTTAACTGCAATAAATTTTCCTTCACAATCCAGCCAATAAATCATACTTGGATTATTATTCAGTAATATGTCCTTTTTGTATCCTTCTCGCTGCAATTTAGACTCTGTCCATTTGTGCATATCCTCGCTTAACTTAAACTTTGAAATACTTTTTTTCATTTCATCCAATTCTTTTATGAGCTGTTCTCGAGAAATAGTGTCGTCTTTCATTTTAATACCTCCTAATATTTTATATATATATTAAAAGAGACAGAGCAAGAAAGTAATAATTCTTTCTTGCTCTGTCTCTTTACCTGAAAGATTCTTCCTAGAGAATTCAGGAAATATTTCTCTTGGTATACTTATCGTGGAGTTTCCATAACCCAGGAATTGCCCCGTCGGTGCTTTTTGGTATAAAGCTCTCCAGAGTTCTGTCCGGTAACGGTCCTTTTGCCTGAAAGTTTGG
>CBFCZX010000097.1:0-6340 GCA_965602765.1 uncultured Atribacterota bacterium
AAAAGATTCTTCAAACTGTGAAAGAAATACCTTATGGTGAAACCTTAAGTTACAAGGAAGTTGCTGAAATTTCGGGATATCCGGGAGCTTATAGGGCCGTAGGAAGCACAATGAGACATAATAATATTCCTCTCATTATTCCATGCCATCGTGTTATTAAAAGTGATAACGGTTTAGGGGGATTTTCTGCAAGAGGAGGAATTGATTTAAAAAAAAAGATGTTAAATTTGGAATCTTGCTAATGGAAACAGATACTCTATACCAGGTTTTTTAACCAAGCTTTTAATAAATGCCTGATTAAAGATAAGATTATGGTGGTAATAAGTATGACTAAGAGGGTCGAATATGTCCAGCCATTTATCGTAATGCCTAAAGCAGTACCTGCTGCAGGAGGATGTTCGGTATTAGTAATTACCATGATAAAGATAGCTAATCCAACCGATAATGCGGGAATAATAATATTTAACATTTCTACAGAACTAAAAAAGTTTATTTGAAAATGCGACTGAATGTAAAAGCAAAATATTCCCACAATAATCCCGACTACGTGCCCTCCTATAACCCTCCTCGGCAGTGCAGTGGTATATTTAGGCATAGCAAAAATAATAAAGGTAGTAGCTCCCAATGAAGCCACAATAGCAGTGTTAGTAAACATATTTTCAAAATAAAGTATGAATATTAATGTAAGAGTAGCTAAAATGCTTTGAAAAATGTAATTAAGAAAATATTTATGAAGCTTTTTATCAAATAATCTCATTATTTTATTTTTTCCAAAACTCCGGAACTACTAGAATTAAAACAGTGTATATTTCTAATCGGCCAAGAAGCATGCAAAGTGTTAATACGATCTTGCCCAGAGGAGGTATAAATGTATAGGTTTTTGAAGGGCCTACAATACCAAGACCTGGACCTACATTTCCTAAAGTTGCGGCAACGGAAGCTGCCGCGCTGACCATATCCAGACCTAATGCTGCCATAATAAATGAACTAATTGTAAAAATAAATAAATACAAAAAGAAAAAACTGGTAATATTTCGCATGACTTCTTCTGAAATTGTTTTATTTCCCAGCCGTATAGGAGTGATAGCCTGAGGATGAATCAATTTTCGAAATTCCCGGGCAGCTTGTTTCAGCAGTAATAAAATTCGTATATTTTTTATTGCTCCACCGGTTGAGCCGGCACAGCCTCCAATAAACATTAATACCAATAGAATCGTTTTCGAAAATGCTGGCCACGTATCGTAATCAGCAGTCACAAAACCGGTTGTGGTGATAATTGATACGACTTGGAAAGTGGCGTATCTAAGAGCGGAAAAAACAGATTGATAGACCAATAATCTCAATTCGGTTGAAATAGAAAAAATTGAAAATAGAATAATACCGAAATAAAAGATAAACTCTTTATCTCGAATCAAACTTTTTATATCACCATGCAGGACTTTATAATGGAGTGCAAAATTTGCTCCAGCGATAAGCATGAAAAATGCAATTATCATTTCAATAAGTGGACTATTATACGCTGCTATACTTAAATTTTTAGGATTAAAACCTCCGGTGGCCATTGTTCCAAACATATTTGTAAAAGCGTCAAATAAAGGCAATCCGCTTAAATATAGAAAAGCAACTTCCAATGCAGATATAATGATATAAACCCGCCAAAGTAATTTTGCCGTATCTTTAATTTTTGGTTTTAACCTGTCCGGTTCTGGTCCGGGAACTTCTGATTTGAATAACTGCATTCCTCCAACACCTAAAGTTGGAAGAATAGCAACCACTAAAACGATAATTCCCATACCTCCCAACCATTGGATAAAATCACGCCAGAATAAAATAGAATAGGGGTTTCCCTCGATAGCCGACATAACTGTTGCACCGGTTGTGGTAAAGCCGGACATAGATTCAAAATACGCATCGATAAAGTTACTAAATGTTCCTGCGAACATAAAAGGTAATGCGCCAAATGCTGCACATATTATCCAACCTAGAGATGCTATGGCAAATCCCTCTTTTATTCTAATAGGTTCTAGTGGGGAAAATACTTTTTTTAAAATGAAACCGGTTATCATGGTTATAACCATGGAGATAATAAAAGCATTGATTGCTTTTTCATGGTAATATATAGCATAAAATAAGGGGAAAACCATACTTATCCCTAAAAATACTAATAGATTACCTAGCGTATTCAAAACAATACTGTGTTTCACTTTTAACCATTCCCACCGTCAAATATTTTTTCAAGTTTTTTAATATCAGAAGACAAGGCAAATATAATGATCTTATCATCAGCTTGTATAATGTCATCTCCATGAGGGATAATGATATTGTTTTTTCGAATAATGGCTCCAACGATTGTGTTTTTTGGCAATTTTGCATTTTTTAAAGGTGTGTTAGTAATTTTTGCACCATGATGAACGATTAATTCAATAACTTCTGCTTTTCCTTCTTTTAGCAAGGTCAAAGAGATGATCTTTCCTCGTCGAATAGAACGCAAGATAGCAGATGCAGTTGTCATTCTAGGGTTGACGACTGCATCTACACCAATTTTCTCTAAAATCGGTACATAATTTGTTCTATCTACCTTGGCAATGACTTTTTTAGCTCCTAAATGTTTTGCTAATAAAGCAACCAGTAGATTGTCTTCATCGTATCCAGTAACTGCAACAAAACCATCGGCATTCTCAATACCTTCAGATTTCAAAAGATCAATACTTGTACCGTCTCCATTAATGACAAGAGTGTTATGTAATTTTTCAGCAATTTGTTCACATTTCTCAATATCCATTTCTATAAGTTTGGTTTTAATTCCCAATTTACATAAAATTAATGCAGTTTGAAATCCAATTTTACTTCCTCCCAATATGATGACATTTTGCATTAATAGCGGTTTTTCACTAATCATGGAATCCAAATTTACTAAATTTTCCTTTTTGATCAAGATATAAAGATTATCATTTACAGCAATACTTTCTTCGCCGTTTGGGATAATAATTTTATCATCCCGATAAATAGCTGCTACCAAAATGGGATATTTAAAATTGATATTTTTTAATTGTTGATTAATGAAGGGAAAATTATAATCAATTTTTAATTCAATAAGTTTTACTTTTCCTCCGGCAAAACTTTGTATTTGAGCTACATTTTTCGGTGATTTAAGTAATTTTATGATTTCCCTAGCCGTAGCTCTTTCCGGATTAATGGTAAAATCAATTCCCAATTTTTCTCTTGATAGAACATTTGAATACAAATATTCTGAATTCCTGATTCGGGAAATTTTTAAAGGTACGCCAAATTGTTTTGCAGTCATGCAGGCTAACATGTTTACTTCATCGCTATTAGTGACGGCAATTAACATCTCTGCTTCTTTAATGCCTGCTTCTTCTAAGGTCCTTACATTTGCCCCATTACCCAAAATTGTAAGAATATCAATATTTTCTTGAGCTATTTGTCGTCTTAATTCATCTTTTTCTATAAGTATTACATCATGATTTTCCGAAGATAAAGTTTGGGCAATTTGTTTGCCTACTTTACCCGCCCCAATAATGATTATTTTCAAGTGAATCACCTCATTTTATTTCCAAATAAACTATATTCTGATATTTGGGGTATTTACCATAAAAAAGAGAAACTATTCTCATCTAGTTTCTCTAACAATTTAAATGCATATGTTATTAAAATCTCACCTCCAACGCTTACGAAGTTAGCTGACGGATTCGAGCTGAAAGTTTTGCTCTACTCTTTACAACTATTAAAAGTAAAGAGATTCACCCCAAGTTATCGGTTCCTCCGTTCCCATTTTGAAGAGATTCAGCGAATAAAAAAGATTAATCTTTTATTAATTTCGAATTTTATACCTTTTTATCATTTTTGTCAATCATCATCCTATAAAGATATTTTTATTATTTACCATAATTGATCCACCAGGAAAGGTAATTTGAAATTCAATCCAATTAAACACCATAAATAATATTGCCTTAAAATATAAATCCTTTTATTTTAAGCTACTATCAATAAATTAATCATTATTACAAGCATTATTATTATATTGCAATTTCATTAAGATAAATTAAAGACTATTTACATTGAAAATCTGCTATTTTAACGAATCTTGACAGTTAAAGTAGTTTGATGTATAAATAAATCAGATAATAATTTGTGAAAAGAATTGAAAATTGTTCAAAGAAAGGATGAAAATAATGCCTAATTATAATTATAAATGTTTGGATTGTCATAAAACTTTTGAAATACGAACATCAATTAAGGAAATGGAAAAAAGTGAAACTGCGTGCAAATACTGTAAAAGTAAAAACGTGAAAAGACTTTTCGATAGTTTTGGAGTTTGTACAGGCGGTAGTTCTTGCCCCACATGTTCAACGGGAAATTGCTCTACCTGCGGGTACTAAAAATCATACGATTCATTTAAAATCATTTAATAGGTAATGGTTTTAAAAAGCCATTACCTATTTTTATGTTAACTATCATGAAAAAAAATATCTTTTGCAGGATTAATTGCATCATTTATCGAATAAGGAATTAGTAGGTTTATTTTAAATCACCAATAGGGGTGAGTAAAAAATTAATAAAGAAAGGAAGTGTCTGTTGGATGTCGAATCAAATTCATTTTATTAATAGAAAAATAATATTTGGAATGCTTATATTCATATTTTTAGCGATATTTTCTACGTTAATTATGGCTCAAGAATCAATTATTCCAGGCGAAAAATATTTAAATCGATTTAGTCTTAGCAATGATATTATAGAAAAAAATCCAATATTAGAAAAAAATATTTTTTCCAGTCAAGACGAGAAAGTCGTTGCCTGGTTTCAATTTTCCTATAATTCTCAAGAAGATTTCAACCTCTATTGGGAATGGATAAATCCTGAAGGAAAATTACATCATCGTGGAGTAGTAAAAATGGAAGCAGGTAATTACCAGGGATATAGAACCTGGTATTGGATAAGCATAAAAAAACGTTATTCAGCTACAAGCTTTCCCGGTGAGTGGAAAGTTAAAATTTTTATTAATGATAAATTTGTTTCCGAAAAGACTTTCTATATTATCAATTCGGAAAAATAATACGTTTGGATGATTGGCTTTTTAATTTTGAAAGAAACGGCTTAAATGAGAGAAAATTTCAATATATTACTAATAAATCCATGGATATATGATTTTACTGCCTATGATTTTTGGTCAAAGCCTTTAGGATTACTTTACATTGCGAGTATTTTAAGTAAGGAAAAGTATAAAATAAGCTATATTGATTGTTTGGATCGATATAATTCCAGCTTGTTAAAATTAACCAGAAAAAAACCGCTAAAAAAGGATGAATTTGGTCGTGGTGCTTTTTACAAAGAAGAAATTGCAAAACCGGATATTTTAAAAAATATTCCCCGACGCTATAGTAGATACGGGATAACAGAGGAAATTTTTTTAAAGGAATTGAAAAAAATATCCAAACCAAAAACGGTTCTAGTCACATCGATTATGACTTATTGGTATCCAGGGGTATTTCGAGTGATAGAGCTAGTTAATAGAATTTACCCCGATGTTCCTATAATATTAGGAGGAATTTATAGTACGCTTTGTTATGCGCATGCAAAAAAAATTTCTGGTGCCGATTATGTCATAAAGGGAAACAGAATTGAAAGTTTGCTGCTTCTGTTAGAAAAAATTACAGGAAACAAGGGAAATAATTACCATAAATATAATGACTATTTAGATATTGCTCCCTATCCTGGATGGGATTTATATGGGAAGCTGGATTATATTTGCATAATTACTTCCAGGGGATGTCCGTTCCGATGCAGCTATTGTGCATCTCACCAGTTGAGTCCGGAATTAAGATTTAGAAATCCTGCCGAAGTAGTAAGAGAAATTGCATTTTGGGAAAAAAATAAAAAAGTAAGGGATTTTGTGTTTTATGATGATGCATTACTGATGCACCCTCAGAAGAAAATTGTTGCTGTATTGAATGAAATAATAAATATGAAAATGCAGTTACGTTTTCACTTGCCCAATGGAATACATGCAAGAGAAATAGATGATAAAATTGCGGAAAAAATGTTTCAGGCAGGTATACATACTATCAGGTTGGGATTTGAAACAGTGAATCACTATGTTCAAATAAAAACAGGAGGGAAAATAAACAATATAGAATTTAAAAATGCAGTTAATTGTTTTCTAAAAGCAGGTTTTAAAACAGATCAAATAGGAGCTTATCTTTTAATAGGTTTACCGGGACAATCTGTCCAGGAAGTTAAAGACTCAATTAATTTTGTAAAGGAATGTGGAGCACATCCGCGTTTGGCAAGATTTTCTCCAATTCCAGGTACAAAGATATGG
>CBFCZX010000098.1:0-6305 GCA_965602765.1 uncultured Atribacterota bacterium
TCAAAAGAACTCGGAATGTGGCGTGGACCGGGAAAGAAAAATGATCCGTGTCCTTACGCAACCTTAATAATGATAAAATTATTATTGCAATATAAAGATGAATATAAACAAGAAATATCTGTTGGTTGTAATAGTTTAAATACACTTTGGGAAAATAGCTTAAATGCTCATCCCTATATTTTTTATATGGGAACCGATTTTCGCAAGTTAAAACTTCCCTTCATTTGGTATGATATCTTGCATGTTGTGGATGTACTTAGCCAGGCAATAAAAACTAAAATGAATACATCTTTAGAAGATATGATTAAAATAATTAGAGATAAAACTGATCATGGGAATATATGCAAGCCTGAATCTATGTATAGATATTGGAAAGATTGGGATTTTAGTCAAAAGAAAATACATTCAGAATGGATGGAATTCTGTATTCGAAGAATATTCCATAGGCTGACTAAGGCAAATTGTGTATGATATTGTATAAAAATATCACCGTGTTTTTTCGTTTTACAGTTTACACAGGGCAGAATGCAATTAATCTAAAATGTATAGGTTCGATTTAATTAACCAATTCGATTAATTGTTTCGCTAAAATATTTAATTTTTATAAAATTAAAGAAAGTTATTCAATATCCTCGTTGTGAATTAAAATAGATAAAAATCGATAAATAATGGTAATGGGACACATCCCATTTTCTTAGGCAATGAGTATTTTCCCTTGAATTAGATAAATGGGAATTGTATTAGTTCAAAATTGCGTAACTTTTAATAACTTTTTTATACATTTTTACAGTCTCATCACTCATGCAAAAGTTGCGAAAGTCGTCTACCAGCCTCCACCATAAATATAAAGTGTTAAAATAATGAAGGATAAGCGAAAAAGATCCGGAACTTAATAGCTATCCTTTTTTAATTTGAATCAGGCAGAACAATCATTAAATATTACTCATTTATACACTATTTTCTTTCTTTGCTAACATCTTTTTGATAGAATATTTAAAAAATGAAAATCAATCAACTTAAGCCTACTCTGAATTAAATGTCACATAAAGCAGAAAAACATTAATAATGAGGAGATAAGATAATTTGAATAAGATATCTTACACAAGATTACTTAATAAAACGTTGGAAATGTATATGAAGGGTAATTATTTGGAAGCCTATCATTTTATAACCAAATATTCTCATAGTATCAAAGGAGTCATAGCCCAGATATACAATTTTCGATTTACTATTGCATGTAAAGCCGGACTTTCAAAATTAGCAATACAGATAATGAATGAAGCAATCATCGCTAAAGGATATTGGTATTCATATCAGTATTTAATGGAAGATGATGACCTGGAGCCATTAAAAAAATCAAATGAATTTAATAGGTTGGTAAATATATGCAAAGTTAGAGAGAAAAAAGCAAAAATAAATGAGAAGCCTGAACTAAAGGTATATTTTCCTGGAAATATGGAGAAAATGCTTGATTATCCTTTGATGATGGCATTACATGGTGATCAGGAGAATATTAAAATCGCTGAAGATTATTGGATTTCAAGCATTGAAAAAAAATATATCCTGGCCTTGCCTCAATCTTCTCAGATACAATTTTCTGACGGTTACGAATGGAAAGATATGGAAAAAGGCTTACAGGAATTGCAGATACATTACCATAAATTACTAAAAAATTACAATATTAATCGTGAGCTTACTATTATTACTGGATTTTCTGCGGGAGGCAGACTAGCTTTACATTCAATTCTAAAAGACATTATTCATGTAAAAGGATGTATATTGGTTGCTCCATGGTTACCGGAAATTGATGACTGGTATCCTTTAATTCATAAGTTAAAAGAAAAAAATACTCCATGTTATTTGGTTTGTGGAGACGAAGATAAAGATTGCTATTTAGGTACAAAAAAGTTTGCAGAAATATTAAAGATAAAAAAGATACCATATTGGTTAAAAATATTTAAAGGTCTTGACCATGAATTCCCAGAGGATTTCAATGTGATATTGCAAAATGCATTGAATTATTTTTCAAAATTTTAAAATGATGAAAGATAATTAAAAGATTATTAAAAAGCTATAAGAAAACTATTAATAAATTTACACTACTTTATCTTAATAAGTTGACGTTAATTGGTTCACAAGTTTTAAAAATCATGATAAAATAATCAAAATGACAATTTAATGGAATTAAAATAATATGAATCAAAAATTCATCTAGCAATTTTTACAAAAAATATTCTTGAGTCATCGGAAAAAATTTAAAAAGAAAAAATATAGAGTCAATTATAAGGAGGAATAAATATGAAATCAATTAAGGGAACCAGAACGGAAAAGAATTTATTAGCTGCATTTGCCGGAGAATCTCAAGCGAGAAATCGTTATACATATTTTGCCAGCGCAGCTAAAAAAGCAGGTTTTGAGCAGATTGCTGCCATTTTTTTAGAAACTGCAGAAAATGAAAAGGAACATGCAAAGCGTTTTTTTAAACTATTGGAAGGTGGCGAAGTTGAAATTCAAGCTGCTTACCCTGCCGGAATTATTGGAGATACAGCCGCTAATTTAAAAGCAGCTGCTGATGGAGAATTAATGGAATGGAGCAGTCTATACATCGATGCTGCAAATATCGCTAGAGAAGAAGGTTTTGAAAAAGTAGCCAGCCAGTTTAATGAAATTGCTAAAATTGAGAAACACCACGAGGCAAGATATCGGAAATTATTGGATAACCTGAATATAGATATGGTCTTCAAGAAAGATAATACTGTTGTCTGGAAATGCCGAAATTGTGGTTATGTAATTGAGGGTCGCGTAGCTCCTCAAAAATGTCCTGCCTGTGAACATCCACAAGCTTACTTTGAAATAAAAGCAGATAATTACTAAACCTTAATAAAAGACAAAAGATTTTAAATTGAATAGTAAATTAATCAATAAAATGTAATAATAGACACCTTAGTTTTTAAAAAATGAATAAGGTGTCTATTTGTATAGATATTACGTTTTATAAACCTTTCGAGGAGATTAAACATTGAATTTGCCATAATAATCATTTAGTTTTTCAATTCAAACAATCCGATTAAATGATGAATTAAAAAAATAGGAGGTTTTCCATGGAATATCTGAGCATGTTTTTTTGGTTATTTTTCATTTTTTCATTATTAACACCCTGGTGGAGGCAAAAGAATTTAGAATCTTCGCGGATTTCTTTAATCAACCGCGTTGAAAAAGTGAGAAAATCAAGGATTATTGCCTTGATTCACCGACAAGAGACCATGAGCATTTTAGGAATACCTTTAATAAGGTACATCAATATTGAGGATTCAGAAGCCGTTTTGAGAGCAATCAGGTTGACTGATTCAAATATGCCCATCGATATCATTCTGCACACACCGGGCGGTTTGGTTTTGGCTGCTGAACAGATTTCCCTTGCTCTTATCAGGCACAAGGCTAAAGTTACAGTATTTGTTCCTCATTACGCTATGAGCGGAGGAACCATGATTTCGTTGGCTGCTGATGAGATTATTATGGATGAAAATGCAGTTTTGGGACCTGTTGATCCACAATTGGGACAATATCCGGCTGCTTCCATTTTAAAAGTACTAAAGGATAAGGATAAGAATAAGATAGATGATGAAACTATCATCCAAGCTGATATTGCCGAGAAGGCGATTAGACAGGTTAGAGCTTTTGTTGAAAAGTTACTTATTGAAAATAAATGCAGCAAGGAAAAAGCGAAAAAGTTAGCCCAAATTCTGACGGAAGGGCGATGGACTCATGACTATCCTATTACTTTTGAAGAAGCAAAAGAATTAGGTTTATGTGTAAATAGGGAAATGCCCAAAGAAATTTATGAATTAATGGACCTATATCCTCAAAATCCGGGGAAGCGTCCTTCGGTTCAGTACATTCCTTTACCTTATAAGAAACCGAATAAACCTCCCATTAAAAGATAGAAAGATTTCCTTATAGGCAATCAATAAGAATTGAAGTATTAGTTTAAAATAAAAAAACCTTTACCTGGAAACCTTCTATTCTTGATATAGTAGCGGAAGCATAAAGTATTAACGTTATAATAGACACTTTACCAGCAATCGAATGATAACTCAACAATCGGTTTATCGAACAATAGGAAGCCATTAACAAGTAAGGTGCTCCCTTTACGTTTTAAATGAATAATAAGATTATCACAAAGAATGGTCGTATACAAAATTTTTCGAATGGTAGGAATTAGAATATTGGAAGTTTTTCTTTATCAACTAAAATTAACATTGAAGGTAGAGGAGGATACTTTAATTAAGGAAATATTATTCATTTTCAAATAAAAAAGTATTGATACGTTTTCCATTTTTACAATGAATGGATTATTGGATTTTTGCAGGCATATGTAGTAAGATATTAATGTTTATATAATAAAAATGATAATCAAGATATATGTGTTAACAACCAGCTTACAAAGCAAATGATGTGTTTATCAAAATTACGATAAATACCTGATAAGTTTATAATTTCAAAACCAAGATATCATGCTGTTTACAGGGGAGGGATTTATGGAGCCAAGAGCGTCTAATTTAACTGATAATTTTATTCAAGAGATTATTGATAAAGATAAAAAAAGTAATAAATATCATGGAAGAATTCATCTCAGGTTTCCACCGGAGCCAAATGGCTATTTACATATTGGGCATGCAAAATCAATTTACCTAAACTTTGGCATTGCAGCTCATAATAACGGTTTGTGTAATCTTCGTTTTGATGATACAAATCCCAGCATGGAGGATACCGAATATATTGAATCAATTATTCGCGATGTAAAGTGGTTGGGATATGATTGGGAAGATCGTCTTTTTTATGCCTCAGATTATTTTGAGGCGATGTATGACTATGCACTTCAAATAATTCGCGCCGGTAAGGCTTATGTCTGTGACTTGAACCCTGAAGAAATCAGGAAATTTAGGGGGAATTTTAACAAACCGGGCATAGAAAGCCCCTTTAGAAATCGAACCATAGAAGAAAACCTGGTTTTATTTACCAAAATGCGAAATGGTGATTTTCCAGACGGTTCCAGAGTATTAAGAGCGAAAATTGATATGTCCTCTCCTAATTTAAATATGAGAGACCCAGTTCTATATCGGATTTTAAGAGCTACTCACCATAGAACCGGAAACAAGTGGTGTATCTATCCCATGTATGATTATGCTCATCCCTTAGAAGACTATTATGAAAAAATTACCCATTCTGTATGCACACTTGAATTTGAAGACCATCGTCCTTTATATGACTGGGTTTTAAATGTTTTAAACCTGCCAGAGCCTCCTCAGCAGATTGAATTTGCCCGTTTGAATTTAAACAATACAATTATGAGTAAACGAAAACTTCGCAAATTGGTTGAAGGTGGTTATGTTTCGGGTTGGGATGATCCTCGTTTTCCCACTCTTTCCGGTCTGCGGCGAAGGGGTTATACTCCTGAAGTCATAAGAAACTTTTGTGAACAAATAAGCATTTCCAAAAGTAATAGTGTGGTGGATATACGTTTTCTGGAACATTGTATTCGAGAGGATTTAAACCTGCAATCACCCCGGGTAATGGCGGTTCTAAGACCCTTGAAAGTAGTATTGGTAAATTATCCCGAGAACCAGGTTGAAGAGATGGATGCAGAAAATAATCCTGAAAATCCGAATGCCGGAAAGCGTAAAATATCCTTTACCAGAAATATCTATATTGAAAGGGAAGACTTCTGTGAAAATCCGCCTAAAAAATATTTTCGCCTTTCACCCGGGAGAGAGGTTAGATTAAAAAATGCCTATATTATCAAATGTGAGGATTTTATAAGAGATGAAAAGACCGGAGAAGTGATAGCAGTACATTGTACCTATGATCCAGAAAGTAAAAGCGGCAGACCAGGGGCTGAACGTAGGGTAAAAGGTACATTACACTGGGTGTCAGCTGAACATGCTTTAAAAGCAGAGGTTCGTTTATATGACTATCTAATGCTAGAAAAAAATGAGGAAACGGTCATATCTGAGGAAGGTGAGGATTTTATAAGGCAGTTAAATCCAAATTCGGTTGAAATTTTAAAAAATTGCCTGATAGAACCTGCTTTATCGACTGCAAGTATCGGTAGCAGATACCAGTTTTTGAGAAAAGGCTACTTTTGTTTGGATATCGATTCGACGAAAGATAAACTTATCTTTAATCGTATTGTATCTTTAAGAGACAGTTGGGCAAAAATTCTCAAAGCAAATAATAAATAAGCTAGTAAAAGCGATTAATTAAAACATTAAATAGAAATGTCTGTTGTCGTTTTAATGTTTATT
>CBFCZX010000099.1:0-6276 GCA_965602765.1 uncultured Atribacterota bacterium
TGGAGCACATCCGCGTTTGGCAAGATTTTCTCCAATTCCAGGTACAAAGATATGGAAAAAAGCGAAAACCTATTTTAATTTTAAAGAAAATGTTGATCCTCTTTTTCATAATGATGCCCTACTTCCCTATATTTCACCTGTTTTTAATGAAAATGTATTCAGTGATTTAAGACCATTATTATAACTATAATAAAATATAACTATATATGTTATAATTAAGATATTAAGTAGTTTTTACAAAACTCCAAAGTTGTTCAAGGTAATTTATAATAAATACTGCAAGGGAAAAACAGGACTAGTGTTTTGAAAAAATTAAGATAAATTAATAGATGCAGATAATTCCTCACTATTATATATTTCAAGGAGGAGAGAATAATGGAGCTATTAAAGGTCTCATCAAAGTCGAATCCTAAGGCAGTAGCTGGGGCTTTGTCCGGAGTAATTAGGGAAGAAGGAAAAGCTGAATTACAAGCCATTGGAGCCGGTGCAGTTAATCAAGCGGTTAAGGCTATCGCTATTGCACGTGGATTTACTGCTACAAGTGGAATTGATTTGGTATGTATACCTGCGTTTGTGGATGTGGAGATTGATCATGAAGAAAGAACTGCTATTAAATTTTTAGTCATGCCAGGTTAGTTTGTTAGCTGCTCTTTATCTGAAAAAAATTTAAATAGAGAAACCAATACTGTTTGTACTATTTTATAAGTAAAAGCATATGAAGGAGATAATAAATATATGATTAAAGAAGAGGATAAAAATGCCGTTAAAGAAATAAAGAAAAAAAAGTTAGTTAATTCAAATCCAAAAATAAAAAAATTGCTTTTAGATGATAAAAAGGATAAAAAAACAGAAGAGAAAAAGATTTTAGGTGAGGTTACTATTGTACCGGAAGTGATTGCCACAATTATTAGTCGAACAGTTATCGGTATTTTAGGTGTGGCAGGATTAGCAACACAATCAAAAGGTGGGATTGGAACTTTATTGGGAATAAAAGAGCTGGAAAAAGGGATTAAAGTTGACCTCAAAGAAAATAAAGAAATCTCTGCCAATATTTCTGTGATTATTGAATACGGTTCTGTCATCATTGAAGTTGCAAAGGAAATTCAAAAAAGGGTTAAAGAGGAAATAGAAGAAAAAACCGGACTTAAAGTCATTGAAATCAATGTGAATGTCCAGGGTGTTCATATAGAAGAAAAGAAATAGTGTGAAAAATAAAAAGGTCTATCAGGTTTATTGACATTGAGATAGACCTTTTATTTAAACTTATTATTACATGATTGAAGATATGTATACTATTTCACTTTTTCCTTTAATTCTTTTCCGGCTTTAAAGAATGGAACCTTCATTTCCGGAACAGGAATTTTTTCGCCTGTACGCGGATTTCTGGCAGTACGGGAAGCTCTTTCTCTGATGCCGAAAGTGCCAAAACCAACTAATCTGACCGCCTCACCTTTCACTAAAGTATCAGTAATACTGTCAAAAACACATTCTACAACAATTTTTGCATCACGTTTTGTACAGCCAACTTCTTCTGCTACCATATCAATTAATTCACCTTTGTTCATTAAAAAATACACCTCCTTTCATTGTTTTGCAAAATAATCTATACTTCGGAATACAGTAATGATACAGCTTAATGGGTTCACTACAATAACAATATACAACAAGGATTATCAAAATCCTTCTTTTTTTATGTAAATTTTTTACTTTTTTTATAAATATTTTTTTCTTGTTACTCAATTAACATATAATGAATGAAATTATTATCAAAAAAACAAAATAATTATATATATGAAAAATACGGATAATTTTTTAATCCTTCAAAAAGGCATTTAGGGCTGATAATTTCCTGCAACTTGCAACTATTAAAAAATTGCAATATAAAGAATAAAGTATAAATTGTTTTAAATTGGTTAAGATATTATACAATATGGAATTGAAGAAGTTTGAGTAAATAAATTTGTAAGCCTATATTTTTTATTTCTTGAATTAAAAAAAAATTAAATCCAATTAGTATTTTTTTATCTTTCCTTTGTGATATAATATAAATGAAAAACATAAGAAAAATTTATGCAATAAAAAAACTATAATCACAAACCATAAGATAAAATAAGCGTTTTGCAATGCTAATTTTGAAAATAAAATTTGTTAAAAAAAAGTCATTTCTTCTTGATGCAAAGTATATTCCAAAAAATGAAGCTATAATAAATCTATGCATATGATTTTTAACTTTAATCTGAGCTTCATGAAGTTAAATTACTGAAAAATCAGTACGAATAGATCATTATGTTTATAATAGGAGGATAAAAATGTTAAAAAATATTATTTATTACAACAAAAAATTAGTTTTTTGCGGTGTCTTTTTTATCTTGATTTTATTGATGACAATGTGTTTTTTCGAGGAAAGTTTTGCTCAAAATATGGCCCCGAAAGACATGGAGAAAATGAAAAGCATCCAGATTATAAATCCGAACCCTATTTTTTCTCTTAGATTATTGTTAGATAAAGGGAGAGGCGAAAGTTTTAATCCCGGAGAAAAAATTACTATCCGATTCAAATCTACCAGAGATGCATTTGTAACTTTGTATAACTATGATACTTCAGGACGGGTAAAGATAATATTTCCCAACAGATATTCACCTCATAATTTTGTAAAAGCCGGACAGGAATATAAGGTGGAAGGTCAAATTGCTCCTGACACTCAAGCTGGAACCGAATTTGTTCAGGGATTTGCCACAACACGCCCCTTACTTGTAAGTGAAAATATAAAAAATATGATTGCTAAACAGTTAATGCCTCAAATAAGTAGTGATTATAGGTCTTTCATTCAGAGAATGAAGTCTATTATTCGCCCCTTACCTCCTACAGAATGGGTTTCAAGTAATTTATTAAGTTTCAATATAATTTCTCCTCCTCCACCCGTCAATCATGGAAATATATTGATTAATTCGAATCCTTCAGGAGCCAAGGTGTATTTAAATGATGTTTATCGGGGAATCAGCCCTTTAAGCTTGAATTCCCTTGATGTTGGCTATTATCAAGTCAAAATGGTTAAATCCGGTTACGAAGATTGGAGCAAAAAAGTATATGTTTATTCTTCGAAAACTACAAATGTGTCTGCTACCTTAGTACCATTGCTTCAGAGTGGTTCAATCGCCATTTCTTGCAACCAAAGCAATGCTAAGATATATCTGGATGGTGACTACAAAAAAAGAACTTCTTCAAGTAAAACAGTCATGTTAGAGGATATAAACGCAGGATATCATGAGCTTTCAATCACCAAAACAGGCTATACCGATTGGAGTGAAAAAATATATGTCACACCAAATCAAGTGATAAATGTTTATGTGAATCTAACTAAACCCTTAACTGATGGATCAATCGCCATTTCTTGCAACCAGGGCAATGCTAAGATATATCTGGATGAAAAATATCAGAAAAGAACCCTCGCGAATAAATCAGTGGAATTAAAAAACATTGAACAAGGTTACCATGAATTATTAATTACAAAAGAAGGGTACCAGGATTGGACGATTACCATAATGGTTACCGCTAACCAAACTAATATGATCTCTGCATTTCTAGCACCTGAAGTGAGTAATGACGGTTCTGTTGCTGTTTATTGTAATATAGATAATGCAAAAATATTTATTAATGGAACCTATAAAGTTCTTTCATCCTCTTCGCAACCAAAAGTTCTAGAAAAACTTAAAGAGAGAATGTATGAGATTACTGTAATTAAAGACGGATATAGAACCTGGGTGGAAGATATTTGGGTATATGCAGGCGAAACTGTTTCCATTTTTATAGATTTAAAAGAAATTGAATTTTAATTAAAATAGAATTGATTTTTAAGATTAAATAACTATAATAAGTTTAATACGAACAGATTTATCTTAATAATTATTGTTTAGTGTTGTAAAATGGCAGATTAGAGAATAATCTAATCTGCCATTTTGTCAAGTGAAAATTCATTTTTTAATTTGCGCAATAACTTTTACAAACTTATTTGATAAATTTGCAGTCTAAATTTTATTGAAAGAGAGCCATGATATGAACATAGTTGATGTAACCATTATAGGTGGTGGACCGGCCGGTTATATAGCTGCAATTAGAGCAGCACATTTAGGGCTGAGAACAGTTTTAATAGAAAAAGATAAGTTGGGAGGAGTCTGTCTCAATAGAGGTTGTATTCCAACTAAAACCTTGGTAAGTACTGCTGAATTATATAATAATATTAAGAGATCTTCCGAGTTTGGAATAGAGGTAGAAAATCCGGTATTGAATTTTAGCAATATCATGGCGCGAAAAGATCGAATCGTCAAAAAGTTATCACTTGGAGTAGCCTCTTTGATGAAAGCAAATCTTATTAGGGTCATTAATGGCAAAGGAAATATTATAAAACCAGGAGTAGTCCAAGTAAATAATGCTGATTATGAAGAAAAAATAATGACGAAAAATATACTAATTGCTACAGGTTCATCAATAACCAGAATTCCCATTCCGGGTTTAGAGTTAGAAGGAGTAATTACCAGTGATGAGGCCTTAGAATTAAACGAATTACCTAAAAAGATAATCATTATAGGGGGAGGAATTGTCGGCATTGAATGGGCTGGAATTTTTAATGCTTTCGGTGTAGAAGTTATTATCGTGGAAATCCTTCCTAGAATTTTACTATCCATAGATGAAGAAATAATTAGAAAGAGCATGCTTATCCAAAAGAGGAAGGGTATAAAAATTTATACAAGTTCGAAAATTACAGAAATAAAGAAAAAGGATAAACAATTGGAAGTTTCTATTTCTACAAAAGATAACCAAATGAATATTTTTGCAGACAAGATACTATTATCTTCTGGAAGAGTACCTGATTTTGGCAATATTGATGTAAAAAAAATAGGTATCGAATTAGAAGGGAAAGCGATTAAGGTAGACCGAGAGATGAAAACTAATATTCCCGGAATTTACGCGGCCGGCGATGTGGTAGGCAAATTAATGTTAGCTCATGTAGCCTCTGCTGAAGGTAAGACAGCAATCGAAAATATTACAGGTAAAGAAAAAAAGATGAATTATAAAATAGTACCAAAATGTGTTTTTTGCTTGCCGGAAATTTCAAGTGTAGGGCTCACCGAGGAAGAAGCAAAAAATAAATATGGCAACGTTAAAGTATCAAGGTTTCCCTATATGGCAAATGGTAAGGCATTAGGCATGGGAGAATCTGAGGGATTGGTAAAGCTAATTGCTGATGGTCATGGAGGTAAAATTTTAGGTGTTCATATTATTGGTGCACACGCCAGCGATTTAATCGCAGAAGCAACATTAGGATTATCATTAAATGCAAGCGCAGACGAAATAATAGATACCATTCATGCTCATCCAACTTTAGCAGAGATGATCGCTGAAGCTGCAGAGGGCATCACGGGCAAACCAATCCATATTATCCGGTGAAACAGAAAGAAAACTTGAAAGATGTTTTTTAAGAAGGTGTTATTCGTTGGAAAATATGAATATTTTTAATCATAAACATACAAATAAATACCGGATTTCAATTGGCTATCTCGAAGGATTTATTTCGATTATACTGAATGTCTTACTATTTGGATTAAAATATTGGGTAGGATTAAAAACATTTTCGGTGGCAATTATCGCTGATGCCTGGCACACGTTATCCGATTCAATGACTTCTATTATCGTAGTTATCGGATTTTGGGTATCAGCAAAACCTGCGGATAAAAAGCATCCCTTTGGGCATGGCAGAGTAGAACTGGTAAGTTCAGTCATTATTGGTACGTTATTGGCAATTATTGGATTTAATTTTTTAATGGAATCGATGAGTAGATTTATAAATCAGCAATCAGCAAATTATCAAAATCTAGCAATAGTTATATTTGTCATTTCCGTAATAACAAAAGAAGGATTAGCTCAATTTTCAATTCGTGCAGGAAAAAAAATATATTCCCTCTCTTTAATTGCAGACGGTTGGCACCACAGAAGTGATGCTTTAATATCATTAATGATATTAATCGGCATTTTTTCTGGAAAATACTTTTGGTGGGTGGATAGCATTATGGGAATTATCGTATCCTTAATAATATTTTATACAACCTACCAAATTTTAAGAAATGCTGTGAGTGCATTAATCGGGGAAGAACCTGATGAAGATTTAATATCTGAAATTAAAAGAATTGTTGAATCTAATATTTCATTAAATGTAAAATTACATCATCTTCACTTTCATGAATATGGCAGTGCTAAAGAATTGACTTTTCATATTCGTTT
>CBFCZX010000100.1:0-6193 GCA_965602765.1 uncultured Atribacterota bacterium
GAAATAAGATTTATTGAATTTTCTATGCATCATTCAAAATTTCTGAGATTTATTTTTTTTATTTTTAGTATAAATTCAATGACTTTTTATCTTTAGAAATTATTACAGGACTTCTTTCCTCTATAGAAAGCATAACCAATTTTTCTATTTAATGAACCTGTTATTTAATTAATGCTAACAATTATTAAAGTAATGATTCTTTATATATTTTGTATGCATCTTCATAAAAGATGGGTCGTGGATTATTTCTGAGAAGGCGTTGTTGTTCTGATATAGCCATTGTTGCAAGATTTTGTAATATCTTTTCAGAAATTTCAAATTCTCCAATAGAAATTCCAACATCATTTATCAATTTCTTTATTTCTTGCAGAACAGATTTTAAAATCTCATCTTCGGAAAGAGTATTGGCCTCAATTCCCATCGCTTCTGCTACCTTGACAAATTTTTTAGGAACTGCCTTGGCATTAAATGCCATAACTTCAGAAAGTAAAATTGAATTAGATAAACCGTGACTGAAATTGTATTTTCCGCCAAGTGGATAAGCCAAAGCATGCACTCCTCCTGTTCCAGAATTTGTTATAGCAATTCCTCCATAAAGACTACCAATCGCCATATAGTACCTTGCTTCTTTATCTTCGCCATTTCTAAAAGCTCTCCGAAGATATTTACTGATTAGCCTGATAGAATCCAAAGCAAACAAATCGCTCATCGGGTTTGATTTATTACAGGTAAAACATTCAATGGCATGCGTAAAAGCATCTATTCCAGTTTCAGCAGTCACTTTTGGTGGAAGAGAAAAGGTAAGCTCAGGGTCAAGTATTACTAAATCCGGAATTAGATAGGGACTGACTACGGCTGTTTTACATTCCTTTTTTGTATCCTTCACTATAGAATTAGGTGTAACCTCTGCACCAGTGCCGGAAGTTGTTGGTAGCACAATTGTGGGAATCCCACGTTTTTCTAGCGTATTTGTCCCTAAATAATTTTTTACAGAACCTTCCATAACACTGGATACAGCAAATAGCTTAGCCAAATCAATTGTACTGCCACCCCCGATAGCAATAATACCATCATAATTATCAGCAATTTTCAGTTCATTGATCCCCTGGTCTATTTCGGATATTGTTGGTTCATTCTTTATTTTATCAAATATCGAAAAAGAAATATTTTCCTCATCTAGATGATTAAATAACCAATTGACAGATCCCATTTTTTTCAAATTGTAATCAACCACAATTAATACTTTTCTAAATTTCTCTTGCTTAATTATTTTTCCCAATTCTTTACTTTTTGAAAAACCAATCTCAATCTTACGTGGCATTTGAAATGTAATATTTTTCATTAAAAAATCTCCTATTTAAATACTTTTTTTAATATATTTTTATTTGGCAAAACTAATAGCCATTTTAATAGCTTCTACCATGCTTTCCTCATTTGCTCTCCCTTCGCCGGCTTTTCCAAAAGCTACTCCATGGTCAACTGAAGTTCTAATGATTGGAATACCTACTGTTACATTTACACCGCTCATACTTGACCACTTATTTGTTATTTTATCGTATTTAAATCCTATAATTTTCATTGGTATATGTCCTTGATCATGATACATTACTACTGCAATATCATATTGCCCCCCTACTACCTTGGAAAAAATCGTATCTGGAGGGACAGGTCCCTCAACGGTAATTCCTTCTTTTTTAGCTTGATTTATCGCGGGAATTATTTCTTCAATTTCCTCACGACCAAAAAGTCCTCCTTCACCTGCATGTGGATTTAAACCCGCTACTCCAATTTTCGGATTTTTAATTCCTAGATCTTTTAATGCTTTTTCCGCCAACTTGATAACCGTTAAAACTCTTTCCTTTTTAACCAAATCACATGCTTGACGCAAGGATACATGTGTAGAAACGTGGATTACTCTTAAATTTTTATCTGCTAACATCATAGCATAATTACTTGTATTTGTACGAGATGCGAATATCTCGGTATGTCCAGCATAAGGTGAACCTGCAGCTTTTATGGATTCTTTATGAATGGGGCCAGTTACCACTGCATCTACCAAGCCTTTCATGGCTAAATCAATCCCTTTGTAAATATAATCTAAAGAAGCTTGACCTGCTTTACCGCTTACTTTTCCATATGCAAACTCGTTAAGTTTAATATTATTCAAATCTATCAAATCAATAACTCCAAATTTCCCTTTGATTTGTTTTAAATTATTTATCGTATTAATTGTTAAATCTGAAGGTATAAATCGTAATGCATCATCTATGACGCAATGACTACCAATGATCACTGGTTTTGATTTTTTATAAATTTCTACATTGCCTAGTGCTCTTATTGCAATCTCTGCTCCTATGCCAGCAGGGTCACCCATGGTAATACAAATAATTGGTTTTCTCATTCTAAAGTCATCCAGTTCATTATTAACGAATATGAACCGTTCCTCCATTTCTAATAATTTTTTAATTTTTCCATTAATTGATATAAAGTGTTTTTTGTCCCAAAACCACCCGCTTTAGTGATAATATTTAAACTAATCTTATCATAATTGACGACAGACAAAGGAATTCCTGGTAATAGTTCATTAATAATATGTAAATTTGATATACCTAATTCCTTGCATACTCCTAACGCTATATCGCCTCCGGTTAAAATTAAATTCCTTACATTAGTTTTTTTTATAATCTTAGACGCAAGCCCACTAAAAATATTTTTAATTTCAACTTCCAGTTCTCGAAAACAAAGACCTTTTTTTAACATTATTTTTTCATTGATTGAGTTTTTTTCATTGTAAATAGTATCAGTGTATACCATTAAATGATAATTATCTTCTATAGCATTAATTCCTTTTGAGACGTATGTTTCCAATATATCATTTTTTTCAGAAAATACCTGTTCTAAATCGATTTTTATTTCTCCAAAAACCATCTTACTTTTAAGATATTTGATTTGTTCCATCATGATTGGACTTCGAGAGCCAGCAATTACTAAAACAGGACCTATATTATTGCAAATATTCATCTTGCAATTTCTTTTTTTCTCATACAACTTAGATAAATATTTTGCTAAACCAGCCGATCCTGAAAATAAAATTGAACCTTTAAATTTTAAACTGCTTTGTATGATTTTTTTTAAATCCTTTCCACTGATAGAATCAATAATTATTATCTTCTTTCCTTTTTTATTAGAAAGTTTTATCTTTTTTAAAATATCCTTCACTCCTTTGTTTACATCATTTATGCCTATTTGGGCAATAGGAAGGGTACTTTGTTTCTTTAAGATATATTCGATAGATGAATTATTTTTATAATTTCGGATATCAGAAGAATAATCAGGTAATTTTAGGGATTTACCTTTAACAATAAGATTTCCATCAACAGTAATTCTTCGATAAGGCGGGAAGCTTGGACTTAAGATGCATATATCTTTTTCTAAAATTGTCACTATTTCTTCAATTTCAGCTCCGATATTTCCTCTCAATGTAGAATCTACTTTCTTGTATACTATATCTTTATCGTTAATATTCAGCTTTTCTAAAATATTTTTTAATCTAATTCGGGCAACTCTACTTTCAACTTCCCGAGTTTCAGTATCTATTACAAAAACATCCAAATCCTCTGAAATATTCAACTCAGATAATCTATCACAATATATTGAAACTATGGTTTTGCAACCATTTTGTGCAAATTGGACTCCGGTGTCATTGGCTCCTGTCAAGTCATCTGCTATAATGTAAATCATTTTTCCATCTCCAATTATGGTATCCTCAAGTAAGAGTTTTTTAAGGAATGAAAAACTTTTAGAGAATTTTATTGTTATTTTAGCTTATAGTATTTTTTCATTATATGAAATTGCCAATCTCAAAAAGTGTAGAAAGAAGCTATACATATGGTTTTTTTTAAACATTCCAGTGTTTCTACATTCTACCATTCACATAACGGTCTTGGATTTCTTCTAAAAATTCAGTAATCGTATTTTGTAACATTTAATAACTGTTTCTTTGAAACCAATTGATGCGAAAAAAGATTGATAGAGTGTATTTAAAATTTTTTCATTTATATCGTGTTTTGCATATTTCGATTTTTATGATAAAACCTTATAGTTGTTAGCATCTGCAAAGAAGGTGGTCTTAGCGCATTTTCTTTATTTGCATGTACTCATATAAAAATTAGTCTCCCACGCCTATAGAGACGTGGGATTCTGCTTAATCAGATTTTATAGCTATGTTTGCCAGATATTTTCTATATTAAATATGTAATATTTTGTATTTAATCTTTAAATAAATATTTCTTTCTTTTTTCTTTTCAAATTTAAAGATTTGTAGATTATAAATTTATTTCTTTTAATATTTCGAAATTAAAATCCAATTTAAGATAACACATTTTTTACAATAACCACCCTACCTCTGCACCCTGCCCGAGCCTGACCCTTTAGCCAGGTTGTTTACCTCCTCAAGGGAAACAAGTGGCAGGTCACCGGGGATGGCATGCATGAGACAGGAGGCAGAAACGGCAAACTCCAGGGTCTCTCTATCGTCTTTCAGGTGATTGATACCGTAAATCAGGCCTGCGGAGAAGGTATCTCCTGCTCCGACGCGGTCGATGATATGATGGATCTCGTATTTCTTTGAAACAAAAAAGGCTTTTCGGTTGTTTAATATGGCCGACCAGCTGTTGTAATTGGCAGAATGACTTTCTCTTAAGGTGATGGCAATCTTTTTGATGTTGGGATAGAGGGCAAGAATCTTATCGGTCAGTTTCTGGTATCTTTCCGCTTGGAGATTACCTGATTCTACATCGATGTTTCCGACTTTGATGCCCAGTGATTTTTGGCAATCTTCTTCATTGCCAATGATGATATCGACATAGTTAACCAGTTCACCCATGATTTCAGGAGCAGACTTTCCATACTGCCATAGCTTTTTTCTGAAATTTAGGTCACAGGAAATGGGAACCCCTTTTTCTCTGGCTTTTTTAACCGCTTCCAGTGAAAGCTCTGCGGCAGAAAGAGAGATGGCCGGGGTAATGCCGGATATATGAAACCAGCAGGCTTCGGAAAAGATATGGTCCCAGTTGATCTCCCCCGGTACCGCCTCGGCAATGGCTGAATGGGAACGGTCATAGATCACCTTGGAGGGTCTCTGGTTGGCACCGGCCTCCAGGAAATAGATACCCAGCCTGGCACCTTTCCTTACGATAAAGGAGGTATCGATGTTATGTTTTTTTAATTCTTTTAGGCAGGCATCGCCAACGGGGTTAGCAGGAATCAGCGAAACATAGGCGGCATCCAGGCCGAGACAGGCCAGTCCTACCGCTACATTTGCTTCACCTCCGCCAAAGGTGGCCTCCAAAAGAGGGCTTTGGAAAAACCTTTCATAGGCGGGTGTTTTCAGTCTTAACATGATCTCACCAAAGGTGATATATTTTTTCATGGTTTTCTCCTTTTGTTAACATTACTTTTGCGAAAGGTGGATGGCAAATCCTGATACATCCTTTTTAAGATAGATGACTTTAAGCTTACCATCCTTTTCCTTGGCTGTTTCAGGCAGGGTAGAGATACCTTTCATCTTCAGATAGGCGATGGCTCTATGTATATCGTTGGTCGCTAGGGCGATATGGCCATATTTTCCCAAACCCCTGTTTTTCATGATCTCAAAGGCTTCCCCGGCAAAGAAGGAGGTGCTCCCTTCCTTTGGGGGGAGGTAAAAGAGATCTGAGAGTAGGCTTGTTGCCTGTTGCGCCTTCTTCCTACTCTCCTCGTTGATGCCCAGGTGGGAAAAGGAAAAACCGAGCATGGTGGCGATGGCCTCTTTGGCAAGCCGGGTAATCTCGGTAAAGTGACCGGAGGAGATGAGACCCGCTTTGACCATCCAGCTGCCACCTATGGCCTGGACTTTAGGGTTTGACAGATAGGCACAGAGGTTATCCGGGTTAATGCCTCCGGTGGGGATGAAGCTTACATCAGGATAGGGGGCTGACATGGATTTTAACATGGCCAGTCCCCCTGAGGCTTCAGCCGGGAAGAATTTGAGCACTTTCAGGCCTCTTTGCAAGGCCATTTCAATCTGGGTGGGATTATTGATACCGGGGGTAACCGGGATATCATTAGTGACACAGTAATCCACCACTTGGGGATTAAAGCCCGGGGAGACGATAAACCTGGCACCGGCAGCAAGGGCCTTTTTTACCTGATC
>CBFCZX010000101.1:0-6189 GCA_965602765.1 uncultured Atribacterota bacterium
GCTATCATTTTATCTTCAATGCCGGTTGCCTTTACAGCAATGGTTCCTGTATCAATATATGATTTAAATTTAGACCTAGCCAATTCTTGTTGGTTGGTTACTACCATGGGGCTATTTATTGTTGTGCCATTGTTATCATATATTATAAGGTTAATTTAGGAAATTAATCTAAAAATTATCATTATCTTTATCAATACGATAGGGCAGATCAATTGGCATTTATAAATAAAAAGTAAGTTTTATTTTAACTTATTGTTATTTAAATTTGAACATTAAATTGTTTTATTATATATTAATCATTAATAATATGAAGTAGGTAAAAATGCACAAAGTAAAACATTTAGACTTATCTGAAAAAGTATATCATGCTCTCAAAAACATGATTTTAAATGATGATTTAAAATCCGGAGAAAAGCTGAATCAAGAAAAACTTGCTCAAGAACTTGGTGTTTCCAGAACTCCAATTTTATCTGCATTTTCAAAGCTTGAAAAAGAAGTACTGGTAGAAATAGTTCCTCGAAAAGGCACATTTGTTAAGAAATTAAATCAAAAGGAATTTCTTGATTTGTATGATATTAGAGCGAGACTTGAACCTCTTGGTGCTTTTGACGCCGCTAAATATTCCACTGTACGCGAGTTGAAGCAATTAGAAAAAATAATTGCTAATTTTAAAAACAGTATTTTAAAATGTTCTCCAAAACAGTTAAGCAAAATTGATTATGATTTTCATATGACTATCATGAAAATGAGCAAAAATGATTTGTTAGTTAAACTTATCTCTGCATTTAATATAATTATTTTAAGCAACCTGGAAGGCCTATTAAAAAATCCCGGTCAAAGTTTAAAGGAACATATAGAGATTTATGAAGCCATCAGCGCAGGCAATGCAGAGCTTGCAGAGGAAATAATGCATCATCATATCCTTGATTCTAAAGGCAAGATAAAAAACAGGATTTTGGAGAGAAATTAAAAAAAGGACATATGAATAAATGATAAAAATCAAAAATGACCAATTGATAGATAAAGTATATAAAAAGATTAAACAGATGATTCTTGACGGTCAACTTATTCCCGGACAAAAAATCAATAAAGTGGAACTGGCTAACCTGTTAGGAGTCAGTATTACTCCAATCAATGAAGTTGTAAGCCGGCTTGCCGGAGAAAAATTCATAGATAAGATGAACAGAAAGGGTTATTTTATTAAAAAATTTACTTTTAATGATTTAAAAGAATTTTTTGCTGTGCGAGCCGGGCTTGAAGGAATAGCTATTAGGCTTTGCATTACTTTACTTTCCGATGAGGAATTGAATGAATTTAATCATATATTCGATAAATTTTACTTACCATTAGATGAGAAAAATTACAATAGCTATATTAAAGCAGATCAGGAATTCCATGAAAAAATCATAGAACTTTGCGGGAATTCAATCATTATAGATTTTGATAAAAATTTTAATTTTATTATGAAGAGTTACCAAAAAGGATTAATAAGACCTCCGGAAGAAACTCTCTCGGAACATCTAGAAATTATAAATGCCATAAAAGAGCGTAATAGCCAGAAGGCCCAAGAGTTAATCACTTCTCATCACTTGAAATCAAGGGAAGTTTTACAATCTAAACATCTAAAGTACGAATAAAAAGTAATAGAATAAAAAATCTTCTTCATAATTGTCCATTTGTATTTGCAAGATTTTATAAAAGGAGGTAAATATTCTATGATTAAAAAAAGTAAATGGAAAAAATCACGGGATTGGGCATGGAATTTAATAAAACAAATTGATTTTCCCATTAAAGATAAAGATATCAATTCGATAGAAATTGCCGATTTAGGTTTAGGGGAATTTGATATCACCGGTTTACATGCTCTTTCTTTATTTAGCACGGAATGGGTAGGAGCAAAACTTCTTATTTTAAAACCCAACCAGTTTTTCCCCCAACATAGACATCCGGAATCTAAAGAAGAAAATTATCCCGGGAAAACGGAAGTTATTAGGGGTCAATGGGGAGAGTTTTACTTAGTTGTTCCTGGAATAATAACTCATAATCAAAAAGCACATCCCCCTACTCATAGAAAAAAATATATTGATGTTTGGCATGAAATCATTATAAAACCGGGTGACCAATACATCATTCAACCGAATACCTGGCACTGGTTCCAAGCTGGATCGAAAGGGGCTATTGTCTGGAGTATTTCTTCAAAATTAACCGATGCTAAAGATAAATTTAAAGATCCTCAGGTCATTCGTAAAACGGTTATCATCGATGATTAAAGAATAATAAGATTTTTTTATATAAACATATTTTAACCTTTTAATATAAAATTATTAATGAGTTAAAGTATAAAAATTGAAATATTCTAGTTTTAAATAGGTATTTGTCTATGAATGAAAAAATAATGAGCTGGGATGATTTTACTGCTATACTCCCTGCATTTCAATCCAAATTAACAGTAAATAAGAAATGGCGAAATGCTGTTCAAAAAATTAAGAAAAAAATCATTGTATTAGATGATGATCCCACCGGTATACAAACAGTTCACTCTCTTCCGATTTATACTTCGTGGAATATATCTACTCTGAAACAAATTCTGAAAGATAAACATAAAGTGGTCTATCTTCTAACAAATTCGCGGGCCTTGACTTCCGATGAAACACAAAAACTGCATCAACAATTGATAGAGGATTTAAAACATACAGCAAGGAAAGAGAATAGAGATTTTTTGATAATATCCCGAAGTGATTCTACTCTTAGAGGACATTACCCGTTAGAAACCAGAGTAATCTATGATGAATTAAGGAAAGAAGAAAGAATTGACGGAGAAATAATTATTCCCTCCTTTTTTGAAGGTGGAAGATTTACCTTTAGAGACATACATTATGTAAAGGAACGAGACTTAGTAATACCTGCGGGACAAACAGAATTTGCACGGGATACCGTTTTCGGTTACAAATCTTCCAACTTAAAGGAATGGATTGAGGAAAAAACTAAAAGGCAGTTTTCCGCAGACAAAATCAAAAGTATTTCGATTGATATGCTGAGACAACAGGATATAGAGGGAATATTAAATATATTGCTAAAAATAAAAAATTTCAATAAAATAATTGTTAATGCGGTGGAATATACTGATCTTAAAATATTTTCCATCGCTTTATCTGAAAGTATTGCAAGAGGAAAAAATTTCATTTTTCGTACCGCAGCTTCTTTTGTTCAGGTTATTGGTGGAATCACTCCAAAACCTCTTTTAACTTCGGAAAATTTATATTCAAACGGAAAATCCGATTCTCCGGGATTAATTTTCATAGGTTCTTATGTACAAAAAACAACCCGGCAAATGAAAAAATTAGCAGAGCTTTCTCGTTTATTCTGGGTAGAATGGAACATTGATCAGGTGAAAACACAAAGAGCTTTAAATTCAGAAATAAGAAGAGTGATATTTGAAGTTGAAAAAGGTTTTAATTCCGGAAAGGATGTATGTGTTTATACTACAAGAGAGCCAGGTAAAATTGATGGCAAAAAAATGTCTGATGAAAAATACTTGAACTTATCTTCACGCATTTCAGAAGGATTGACTAAAGTCATTGAAGGCCTTACAATAAAACCAAGTTTTTTGGTAGCAAAAGGAGGTATTACATCCAGCGATATTGGAGTAAAGGGTCTAAAGGTAAAAAAAGCTATGGTTATAGGGCAAATTCAACCAGGAATCCCCGTGTGGAAACTAGGTCCTGAATGCCGTTTTCCAGGTTTGCCTTACATTATTTTTCCCGGAAATGTTGGCAAAGATGATACCTTAAAAAGAGTGATAGAAATATTGAGAAAATAAAGAAAATGAATGAAAAGAGGCAATAAAAATATGAAAGAATTTTTTTTGGGAAAAACGGGAATGAAAGTAACTGAGTTATGTTTTGGTGCATTGACCTTAGGTCCGATACAGGCGGATATTTCTGTAGAAAAGGGAGCAAAGCTTATTCGTAAAGCCTTGGAAAAGGGAATAAATTTTATCGATACTGCAGAAGTATATCAAACTTACCCTCATATCAAGAAAGCTTTGGAAGGCTATAAGGGGGAAGTGATTATTGCAACTAAGTCTCATGCCAAATCCTATAAGGAAATGGAAAAGAGTATAAATAAGGCACTTGAAGATTTGAATAGAGATTATATTGATATTTTCCTTTTACATGCTGCAAAAGCATCCTCTTCAGTTTTTGAGGAGAGAGCTGGCGCATTTCAATGTTTAAAAGATTATAAATCGAAAGGAACCATTCGGGCAATCGGAATTTCTACCCATGCGGTAGAGGTTGTTAATCGGGCAGCAGAAATCGAAGAAATCGATATTATATTTCCGATAATTAATAAAATTGGGTTGGGAATTGTTGGCGGTAGTACTTCTGATATGATTAAGGCTATCTCTCAGGCGAGTAAAGCAGGAAAAGGCCTGTATGCAATGAAAACGTTAGGTGGAGGAAGATTGATTGGTGAGTTGGAATCGTCGATTAATTTTGTCAGAAATATTGCAGACATTAATTCAGTTGCCGTTGGAATGATTAGCGAGGATGAATTGGAATTGAATATAAAAATATTTAATAATGAAGAAATTTCTCAAGAGATACTTGATAAAAGAATCAAACCTAACAAAAAATTATTTATTTCCCGTTTTTGCATTGGCTGTGGGACTTGTGTAAAAACTTGTCCCAATAAAGCATTATCCTTAATCGATGGAAAAGCAGTGGTCAATCATGACCTTTGTATTTTGTGCGGATATTGCAGCCCGGTCTGTCCGGTATTTGCCGTTAGAATAATTTAACCATGCTAATTATAGAATAATGATATTAATTATAACTGCAATAGATATTTTAATGAAGAACGAATGGAAGTAGATTAAAAAAAGTAATTAATTTGATTTCCGATTACTTAAACTCTAAATTAAACTTTGAAGTTGTTGGCAATGATGAAATTTATATTTCGTTAGCTACCAACGATAATCATGCTGCAAATATGTGATTTGGAATTGGGCAATTATAAACGGGTTGAATTAATTAGTTATTCAATTGCACTCACCAGAAAAGAAAGATATTCGAAAATAGAATGGTTTGAATATGAAAGGAATAGAGAATGTTGTAATTCTCTATTCCTTATTTTTACTCAGCTGACTATGCTTAGTGTTTATTGGGGCTTTTTAGAAATTGTATCGAGTTTCCAATTTCAATTTTTAGATAAATTAAACAATTTCTATGTAAAGGAATTTCTATTTTTTTTACCAGATGATAGAATAAAGTATAAATGAATTTTTGAACAAATTTCAAAAAAATCATCTATCAAGGAGGGCTATTTTGTGAATAACAAAAAAGAAGATCAAAATATTTTACATAATGCAATCACCGATGTGCCGGGGATAAAGGTAGGGCATAATCAGAACATGGAAGCAGGAACCGGGTGCACTGTTATTATTTGCGAAAAAGGAGCAACAACCGGAGTGGATGTCCGAGGGGGCGCGCCGGGAACCAGGGAAACCGATTTATTGAATCCTGTCAATTTGGTCGAAAAAGCGCATGCTGTCTATCTTAGCGGGGGTAGCGCTTTCGGCCTTGACGGCGCTACAGGTGTTATGAAATATTTAGAAGAAAAGGAAATAGGCTTTGATGTTGTACTGACTAAAGTGCCTATTGTTCCCGGCGCCGTGCTCTTTGACCTGGGAGTTGGTGATCATAGAATAAGACCTGATGCAAAAATGGGATATGATGCCTGCCTGAATGCTTCCGAAAGCGAAATCAGACAGGGAAATATTGGTGCGGGTACAGGTGCGACAGTTGGAAAAATATTCGGTGGTCTTCGTAGCATGAAAGGCGGTCTGGGAACAGCGGGAATAAAAGCACAGGAGCTTATAATCGGTGCATTAGTCGCAGTAAATTGTCTTGGGGATGTCATTGATCCGGAAACCGGAGAAATTATCGCTGGTGTTCTGACTGAGAATAAAAAAACATTTGCAGATACTATGTCATTTTTAAGAAATTATCCTTTAAGAAGCGCAGGAAATGTTTCGAAAAATACAACAATAGGTGTCATTGCTACCAATGCGAAATTAACAAAAGCAGGTGCTACCAAGGTAGCAATTATGGCACAGGACGGTTATGCAAGGACCATTAATCCATCACATACCTTGTTTGACGGTGATACAATTTTCTGTATGGCAAC
>CBFCZX010000102.1:0-6150 GCA_965602765.1 uncultured Atribacterota bacterium
AAATCGGAAATGAATGCCGGGAAAAAAATTATCAACCTATTTTTTGCAGCACGGATGGAAACGATAAGATTCAAGCAGAATATATCGAGCTTTTACTGCAAAAAAATATTGAGGGATTTATTATCGCCACAGCGCATCTGCATGACCCTCAGATAGAGAAATTAGTTTTAAAAGGTTCTCCTCCTGTTGTACTGATTGACCGAACATTACGCACAGAATTAGCAGATTATGTTACGGTTGACAATATAGAGGGAGCCTATATGGCCGTCAAACATTTGATTGATCATGGTCATAAGCGCATCGCGTGCATTACCGGCCCGGAAAATAGCTCATCCGGAATGGAAAGGCTTGAAGGATATAAAAAAGTATTAACGGAAAATAATATACCTATTGACTCTAACATTATTTTTCCTGGTAATTTCCTACGTGCGGGCGGATATAAAGCAGCAGAGAAAATTGTGGCATTAAAAGAAAAACGACCAACCGCAATATTCTGCAGCAATGATTTTATGGCTTTGGGTATGCTCGAATTTTTCGGAAAACAAAAAATAAAAGTACCACGGGATATTGCACTCGTAGGATTTGATGATATAAGTATTGCATCCTTAAATTTTATTCAATTATCTACCATCGACTCCATGAAAATTGATGTTGTAAAAAATGCAATAAGCATTTTGATGAAAAAAATATCCAATCCGAATGATGACACGCATTACGGGATAAAGATTAAACCCAAATTACTTATAAGAAACTCCTGCGGTTGCGCCAAATATCCAACTTAATAATTTATTCGATGTGTATCAGTTTAAAATCTGCCTCCACATTTTAATCAAATATGACAAAATTATTTTTCATACACGAAAAACCCGAATTCCTATAAAATCTTTCAGCATATTATATAAAGATAGCCTACCTCAATTCGCGCCTTACTTCTTGTATTTCGGACTGATTGCTACTTTCAATAAATTTAATCACCTTATCAATGATGGCATCAGAACGACTAACCGTATCAGCAACACAGGCAACTCCAAGGATAATGGTTTGATGTCTATCCTGCTCACCAATCTCAGCAATAGAAACATTAAATTTATTTTTCGTTTTAGCTATAATACTTTTTACTATTATACGCTTTTCCTTCAAGGAATGGACCCATGGCGCATACAACTTGAGTCTTGCTGTCCCAATGATCATTTTTTTTATTCTCCGAATTACATTTGTAATTTTTCCGCTTTAATTTGCTTTTTTTATTTTAAACAGTTTTTTGAAAATGGTTCACTAAAATCAATCGCCTTATTCAAGAAGTGGAGAAAACTTTAATTTATTCACTCTCCTTAAAAAAAGGATGATTCTGTTTCATAATGTCTGATAAGGCTATTTTTGAATGTCTATAATGATAATTCTTTGTTACCAGGTCTGTATCGATGGCTTTTTCCGGACAGAAATTATAGCAGGCTAAACAGTTCTCACACCTATGCAGCCATTGCGGTTTTTTATTAACAAGTATAATATTGTTCACCGGACATACTTTAACACATATCCCGCAGCCACTACATCTTTCATTGGTTTTGAAGTGTTTGTCTGCTAAGTATATCAATTCCTCTAATGGCTTTTTATCTTGCACTTTTGACATTTTTGCCAGGCTTTTTATAATTAACGGACGTAATAATGGATATAACGGCCTTTGCAAAATATCAATCACCATATTCGATGAAAAGAAACCTTTCCTTTTCTCTTTAATATTATTACAAATCAGTTTAACCATTGCATCTGCTGCTTTATTTAGTTTAGTATGGTTTTCCCAAAATTTAAAAAAAGCATTCTGCGGCATATGAATACCATAGACGGCAGAAATTTTCTTGGGATTCATGATTGATTTTAGATGGTTAATTGCCTCACCTTTTCCCCCACCATAAGTACAAACGGCAAATATATATTCGGATTCAATTTGCTTTAATTTATGAGCAAAAATAGTGATAATATTCGGTAGATTGGCGTAGTAAATTGGGAATATAATTCCAACAACATCATCGATGATCCTAATTTCTTTCGTGTGAACCATTGATGCAATTGATATTAATTCACCCTTTGTTCTCTCTTCAATTTTTTTAGCAATATATAAAGAATTACCTGTCCCTGAAAAATAATAAATATTTACTTTCATTTTAATTTACCATGACTTTTTGTCCTGTTATTTTAACTGAATTGCATTCTCAACATATCTATTACAATCAAATTTCCACTTTGATCTTTTTGCTATACATATGTCGGATTTTAACGAGGTTAAAACATTCATTCCGTAAATTGGAATTTAAGTTTTAAAGCTTTCCCGTCTAAGTAATCAAAATATCTCCCCTGGTAAGTTTTCTTTTCTTCTAAGGCAGATTCAATTTCCTGTTTCACGCTCCACCAACTCTGACTCCAGTTTTCAAAAATCGTTTTATCCCGCGGTCCCCGGGCTACCAGGCGCTGAATCACAATCTTTGGGTCCAGATACTCTAAAAAAGTAACCACCCGATTTACATATTCTTCCTTGCTGCAGAGTTTTATTTGATTCTTTTTTAGTTTTTGGGCAAATGAGCTGCCCTGGACAATATAGAGAGAATGAAGCTTTGCAAAATCAACTTTTAGAGCAGAAATAATTTTTGCCGATTCAATGGCATCCATCATATCTGATTCCGGGAGATTAAGAATAAGGTGTACGGTGATTGCTAATCCTTTTTCCTTTATTTTTAAAGCCGCATCGATAAATTCTGCCAGAGAATGCCCCCGGTTTATCTTTTTTAAAATATGATAATTGGCGGTTTGTAGGCCAAGTTCAATATTTATTTTAATATTTTTACTTTTTTGTATGGATTGTAAAAAGTCTAAATACTGAAGGTTAAGGCAGTCCGGTCGCGTTGATATGGCAATTTCAACGATATCGCTTTCTTCAGTTGCCTGAAGAATATTTTCCTTAAACTTTTCAATCGGAAGATAAGTATTCGAAAAAGCCTGGAAATAAGCAATAAAAAGGTTGGCTTTATATCTTTTTTTTACAAATTCTTTGTTCTTTCTTATTTGTTGTGAAATAGTGTCCTCTCCTGAAAGACAGTTAAATCCTGAGCCCATTTCATCACAAAAGTCACATCCTCCGGTTCCAAGCGTTCCATCCCGGTTAGGACAAGTGTTTACGGTAAAAATAGGTAATTTATAGACTTTTTCACCATATTTACCTTTTAAATATTGAGAATAGATATTATATCTTTCTTTCATTTGAATCTCCGGATAAATACTTTTTCATGTTTTTAATATAGAAAATGACTTTCCAGATATCTTCCTGTGAAATACCTGAAATCCTTGATGCCTGCCCAATTGATTCGGGATGTATTCTCATTAATTTTTCGCGGGTCTCATTTCGAATACCTTTTACTTTTTTATAATCAAAATTTCTCGGTATTAGCATTTTCTCCATTTTTAAAAATCGTGCGGTTTTAGTTTTTTGTCTTCGAATATAACCTTCATATTTCACCTGAATTTCAATTTCTTTCCTTACTTCACTATCCAGTTCCCGGTTACCGCAGTCTATGTTAACCAAATCCTGGTAGGTCACCTCCGGTCTTTTCAATAAATCAATCGCCAAAAGACCGTTTTTTGAAAGATGTAATTCTTTTTGTAATGCCCAATCCTTTATTTTCGGCAAATTAATATCAATTTTGCATTTTTTTAAACGATTCAATTCCTGAAGGATTGATTCTTTTTTTAATTTAACTGCTTGATATCTCTTTTCGGAAATCAATCCAATTTGCCAGGCTTTTTCGCTCAGTCTTAAATCTGCATTATTTTCCCTTAATAACAACCTGTATTCTGCCCTGGAGGTCATTAAACGATACGGTTCATCAACACCCTTGGTTACCAGATCATCGATAAGTACCCCGATATATGCCTCGGAACGTTTTAAAATAAAGGGCATTTTTCCATAAATCTTCAATGTCGCATTGATGCCCGCAACCAGTCCCTGTGCTGCTGCTTCTTCATACCCGGAACTACCGTTAATCTGACCTGCAGAATATAGACCAGAAATCAGTTTTGTTTCCAGGGTTGGTTTTAACTGCGTAGGATTAAGACAGTCATACTCGATGGCATAACCCGTTCTTAAAATTTTAGCATTTTCTAATCCCTTAATTGAGTGGAGCATTTCCAATTGCACATCTTCGGGTAAGCTGGTAGAAAGGCCATTTACATACATTTCATCGGTGACAATCCCTTCCGGTTCAATAAAAATATGGTGAGATGAACGTTCGGGATACTCCACAATTTTTACTTCAATTGACGGACAATACCTGGGCCCCGTTCCTTTTATAACTCCTGAATAGAGTGGAGCACGATAGAGATTATCCTTAATAATCTGATGGGTATTTTCGTTAGTTCGGGTTAACCAGCAGGATATATTTTCAAAAAGCCCATCATGATGGTCAAAGGAAAATGCTAAAGGATGATTATCACCCTTTTGCTCGGTTAATTTGGAAAAATCAATGCTCTTTCGATCGATTCTACAGGGTGTTCCGGTTTTGAAACGAAATATTTCCAGGCCTAACTGTTTTAAATTACTGGATAGTTGAGTGGATGACTTCATTCCATTGGGACCGCCCGGATATTGGACATCGCCAATAATAATCTTCCCATCCAAAAAAGTACCAGTAGCTAAAATAACTGCTTTAGCAGAAAATACTATACCTGTCTGTATTCTTATTCCTTGGACACTGCCATTGATAATGATTAATTCATCGACCATAGCTTCTTTGATATCAAGGTTGGATTGATTTTGAATGTTTTTAAGCATTTCTTTCTGATATAGTGCTTTATCGGATTGTACCCTTATAGAACGGACTGCAGGTCCTTTGCTGGTATTCAGTTGGCGAATTTGAATGGCAGTCCGGTCTGCGTTTTTACCTATTTGCCCTCCCAATGCATCAATTTCTCTTACCAGATGACTTTTTGCAGGACCACCAATAGAAGGATTGCACGGCATAAATGCAATGTTATCCAAATTTAAAGTAATCATTAGTGTTTTGCAGCCAAGGCGAGCAGAAGCAAAAGCAGCTTCACATCCGGCATGTCCCGCACCAATCACAATGACTTCATATTTTTTCTCAATTTTATTCATTAAAAAATCCCTTAAACTTTTAAAAATTATCGTCAATCAAGAATATCTGGAATGCATATAGATAATGTGATAACATTTGTTAGCAAAATATCAAGTCAGAGAAGAGCGTTTGGATAAATTCTTCCGGCTTTATTCTATAATTTACGTACTATTTCATATTACATCTAATTTTGATGTAATTTTCTAGTTAAGCAATTTTTGACTTTCTAAATCCATCCTCTTTTTCTATATAATTCATGACCAATTTTTAATGCTTCATCAATTTGTTGCTCTAAAGATTCATCCAAAACCTTAACATGAAAACATGATTTGCCTTTTAATAATTTTAAAAGCTCAGGATTAAAGGTTTTTTTTAATTGTATATCCGTGTAGATAGGCATGTAATAAAAACCGACATATTTGCTTTGAATAATTATTGAAGTAAAAAAAACCTCTTTCTTCTTTTTTCCAGCAATGACAACATCTTTTATCGACCATAAATCATACTTGCTGTCTAGGTCAAATTTTGCAATGAGCGGATCTTCATATTTTTTGAGTATCTTCTTCAGTCGTTTAAAAATAATAATTAAATCTCTTTCCACTCGCACCTCCTTAATTTTTCCCAAAAGGGGAATTTAACAATGCGCTACATTCTACATGATAAAAATTCTAACCTTTTAAGGCGATGGCAGTGTGTATATAGCAGCTATTATCATTTAATATTAAGTGATTTTACTTTCTTTTTATATAAAATTTCGAAACTATTTTTTGAATTTATACATTTTAATCGCCATTCATAAAAAGATTTTTACTTCAGATAATTTTTAAAATTTAAGGAATTAATTATTTCAGTAATTTTGTATTTTCTATTTATATTTTCATTGAATTAAATGAAAAATAATCTTGAATTGACTTTATTTCAAAAATTTATGAAAAAAAATATTTTAATTTCTTCAAATTTATATTTCTATTGCGGTACCGACATTACAAAAAAAGAAACGCTCTCCAAATTCTTGAGACAACCGCAC
>CBFCZX010000103.1:0-6050 GCA_965602765.1 uncultured Atribacterota bacterium
GCAATTTTTGAAGGTTACGGAGTTACCCTGATAGTGGGGATTGGTGTTCCCATTCCTATCCTGAACAGTGAAATGATGGAATGTGTAGCGATAAGCAATGAGGAAATATATACTGATATTGTAGACTATAGCGTTCCCCATCGTGATAAACCTTCCCTGGGTCGGGTCAATTATAAGCAATTATTTAGCGGTGAAATTTCAGTACAGGGGAAAAAAATTCCCACGTCTTCTTTATCAAGTTATGCAAAAGCCAGAGAAATAGCCGAAAAACTAAAAGAAGAAATTTCAAACGGTAGCTTTCTATTGCAGAAACCCATTCAAAAATTACCTGGCAGCAAAGAATTTAAACCTTTATTAGAAGTAGAATAATTAGTGATTTTTTGAAAAACAATATTTAAAAACCATCAAAAAATTTCTTTAAAAATAAAAGGATTCAATGGGGAAGGTTGTTAAAGGAGAAAAAATGTTAAGAAAAAAGATGATATTAACGTTTCCGCCTAAAATTGTGGAAGAACCGGTTACTTATAAATTGATTAAAGAATACGGGGTATGGATAAATATTCTACGGGCAAGAATCGATCCCAGTAATGGCGGAAAACTTGTCATTGAAATGAAAGGCCAAAAAAAACAAATAGAAGATGCTTTAAAATTTATAAAAGATTCAAAGGTTGAAGTAGAATTTTTAGAGCAGAAAGTAAAGTGGCACCAAGATAAATGCGTAGATTGTGGTGCATGTGTATCCATATGTCCCGTCGGAGCATTATCCCTGAATAAAAAGACTTTTAAATTGGAATTTGATTATGAAGAATGTGTTGTCTGTGGATATTGTGTAGAATCTTGCCCTTTAAAGGCAATTGAGGTGATATTTTAAGGATTAAATAATCTGGAGAATGCGTAAAATTTTAAAAAATAAAAATATTGAATATAAAGAAAGAAATTATCGGAATTTAATCACAGGCGGGGATTTATGCAATTTTAAAGTATGTTTGAATGAGAGTGATTTATTTATAAAGGCTAACCGGAATTTACATAAGCTGGCAAGAGGCGCATTGTTTAGATTTAGAAGCGAAATTAAAAATTACATCGATAAATATCCATTTTTTAAAAATAGCCTCAAGCCGGTAAAAGAGGATGAAACAGCACCTGAGATTATTCGCCGAATGATTAAAGCAGGGGAGTTATGCCATGTTGGACCCATGGCAGCAGTTGCCGGTGCCATTGCTGAAAGTGTAGGCAGTGAACTGTTAAAATATTCACCTGAAATCATCATTGAAAACGGTGGTGATATATTTATGAAAAGCAATAACATTAGGAAAGTAAAAATTTTTGCTGGAAATTCACCATTAAGCTTAAAGGTGGTTCTCAATATTGATTCACGAAATCATTCTTTGGGAATTTGTACTTCTTCCGGTACTGTGGGCCCTTCTTTAAGTTTCGGGAATGCAGATGCAGTGACTGTTATATCACAATCAACTGCATTAGCAGATGCAGCAGCAACTGCCATTGGAAATATGATAAAGAAAAAAGAAGATATTGATTCAGGATTGAAATATGCACAGAATATAAGCAAAGTTTTAGGTGCTGTTATCATTAAAGATGATAAAATCGGCCTATGGGGAGATATTGATTTCGCTGTAAATAAATAAAAAATTGCTAGAGTATCGAATTAGTTATAAATATGCTTGATGCAATGAAGAACATATCATCATATAACGAGGAGGAAAGAGATAAATGGGAAGGACAATTGTAGAAAAAATATTAGCAGCTCATACGGACAGGAAGAATTTCAAAGTGGGCGAGATACTGAATGTCAGGGTAGATTTTGTTTTTGGAAACGACGTTACCGCTCCTTTAGCGATAAAGGATTTTCAAAACAGTGGCGCAAAACATGTATTTGACAGTGATAGAATCGGTCTAATTCCTGATCACTTTGCACCAAATAAGGATATTAAATCAGCAGAACAATGCAAAATTCTAAGGGATTTTTCCCGGGAAGAAAAGATTAAGCATTATTTTGAAGTTGGTAAAATGGGCATCGAACATGCTCTCCTGCCTGAACAGGGATTGATTTTGCCCGGGGATGTTGTGGTTGGTGCAGATTCACATACACCAACTTCCGGTGCATTAGGTGCATTTGCAACCGGTGTGGGAAGCACGGATTTAGGTGCAATCATAACTTTAGGGGAGATGTGGCTGAAAGTTCCGGAAACGATAAAATTTATTTACAGGGGAAAATTAAATAAATGGGTAAGTGGAAAGGATCTTATTCTTTATACGATTGGGAAAATTGGAGTCGATGGTGCGACTTATAAAGTCATGGAATTCTGTGGTGAGGCGATAGAAAATTTATCCATGGATAACCGTTTTACCATGTGTAATATGGCGATAGAAGCAGGCGCAAAATCAGGAATCATCGAACCAGATAAAATTACTTTGGATTATATTAAAAACAGGGCAAAGCGTCCTTATAAATTTTATCAAAGCGATTCTGATGCTATTTATGAGAAAATTATTGAATATGATGTCAGTGAAATTGAACCACAGGTAGCATTTCCGCATCTACCGGAAAATACCAGGGGCATCAGTCAGGTTGGTGATATCAAAATTGACCAGGCAGTGATTGGTTCATGCACAAATGGTAGAATAGAGGATTTAAGAATTGCTGCAAAAATATTAAAGGGAAAACAGGTTTATCCGGGAGTTAGGTTAATCATTATTCCTGGAACCCAAGATATTTATTTACAGGCAGTTCGTGAGGGATTAGTTGAGATATTTATATCAGCCGGAGCAGCGTTCAGTACGCCAACATGTGGACCATGTATAGGTGGTCATATGGGTGTTTTGGCTGAAGGAGAGAGAGCAATTTCGACAACTAATAGAAATTTTGTCGGAAGAATGGGACATCCTAAGAGTGAGGTATATTTATCAAGCCCGGCAGTGGCGGCAGCATCTGCCATCATAGGAAAAATAGCGAATCCTGAGGAGGTAATTTAGAATGAAATTAAGGGGCAAGGTATGGAAGTTTAAAGATAATATTGATACTGATGTCATTATTCCTGCAAGGTATTTAAATACATCCGATCCAGGGGAGTTGGCATTACACTGCATGGAGGATTATGACTCTGAATTTATTAAAAAAATGGAACGGGGAGATATCTTTGTAGCGGGTAATAATTTTGGATGTGGAAGTTCCCGGGAACATGCACCTATTGCGCTCAAGGAAGCAGGAGTCTCTTGTATTATTGCGAAGTCTTTTGGTAGAATATTTTTTAGAAATGCCATAAATATAGGCTTACCGATTTTTGAATCATCTGAAATATTTAATGAAACCAATCAGGGTGACGAGATAGAAGTCAATACTGATTCAGGGAGTATAACAAATGTGACTCGTGGAAAAGTTTATAAAATAAATCCTTTACCGGAATTTATTCAAAACATCATTTCACTTGGCGGTTTAAAAGAATATGTAAAAAAAGAGGTAAAAAGGAGAAAACTAAATGTATAATATTGCTTTAATTCCTGGTGACGGAATAGGTGCTGAAATTATTAGAGAAGGTAGAAAGGTTATAGAAACAGCTGCTTGTAAATTTGGAATAGAAATTAAATGGCATGAATATCCTTTCGGTGCTGAACATTATTTAAAAACAGGAGAATTAATGCCTGATTCAGCCTTAAATGAAATAGAAGATATGAGTGCAATATATCTTGGAGCAGTTGGAGACCCGCGGGTAAAACCGGGAATTTTAGAAAAGGAGATCTTATTAAAGACAAGGTTCTATTTTGACCAATATATTAACCTGCGTCCAATCAAATTATTTAAAGGGGTTCCTACTCCTCTTAGGGACAAAAAACCTGAAGATATTAATTTTTACGTGGTTAGAGAAAATACCGAGGATTTTTATATTGGCACAGGGGGCCGTTTTAAGGGAAAAGAAAATAAAGATAATCTGGAAGTTATTAGAAAATTATTTCAAACAAAAATTACAGTGAATTTTGAACTGGAAAAAGAAGAGGAATTGGCCTACCAAATTGGACTTATCAGCAGGCCGGGAACAGAAAGAGTCATCAAATATGCCTTCGAATTAGCAAAAAAGAAAGGCATGAATAGGGTTAGTTCGGTAGATAAAGCTAATGTGTTAAGTAATATTTATGGATTATGGCGAGATGTTTTTAATACAGTTTCTTCACAGTATCCTGGTATTGAGACCGAATTCACTTTTGTTGATGCGATTACCATGTGGTTTGTTAAAAAACCTGAATGGTTCAAAGTGGTAGTTACTCCTAACATGTTTGGTGATATTATCACTGATTTAGGGGCCATGATTCAAGGAGGATTAGGTATTGCTGCGGGAGGAAACATCAATCCTGAGGGTATTTCCATGTTTGAACCGATACACGGCTCAGCCCCGAAATATAAAAATAAATCTATTGCAAATCCTGTAGCCACAATACTTGCAGGTGCAATGATGCTAGATTGTTTAGGAGAGACTGAAGCAGCTCAATCTATAGAATCTGCAGTGGAAAAGGTATTAAGCGATGGAAGTACGAGATCTTATGATTTAGGAGGAAAGTCTTCTACGAGCGAGGTAGGGGATGCCATAACTAAAAATTTGCAAACAATGTAAATGCATATTTTTATTAATCCTGGAATTGCTAAATTAATCAATTTTATGTTAAAATCTCTTGGATAAAAAAGTTAAAACAATACTCAAACTAGCATGACTGGTGAATTAAAAAGGAGCAATCAAAATGCTTAAAGGTAAAAAAATTGCCGTAATTGGCGTAGGCAAGATGGGCGGAACCCTTATTGATAGTCTCATTAAAAATAATATAATAAAAAAAGAGAATTTGTTTGGAAGTACTACACGGGAAGAGCACGCAAAGGAAATTCAAAAGAAATATCAAATAAAAACCTATGTGAATAATGAAGAAATGATACTGGGAAAAGATATCATCATTCTGGCTATAAAACCGCAATTGATGAAAAAAGTGATTGCCCAAATAAAAGAAGTACTCACAGAAAAACAATTGATTATTTCCATTGCTGCTGCTACCAGCACACAATTTATTGAAAATTGCCTGGGAAAAAACATACCTGTAATAAGAGCAATGCCCAATACACCGGCATTGATCAATGAAGGGATGACGGTTTTTTGTTCCGGTCAATTTGTCAAGAAGAATCATATTCAAATGGCTATGGATATTTTTGGAGCAATCGGCTTATCAGAGATTGTCCACCGTGAAGAATTAATGGATGTTGTTACGGCATTATCGGGAAGTGGTCCGGCATATGCTTATATCATGATTGAATCCTTAACAGAGGGAGGCGTACGGATGGGATTGCCTAGGGAATTAGCGCAAAAGATGGCTGCTCAAACCTTAATGGGTGCCTCAAAGATGGTATTGAAAACAGGTCTGCATCCTGCACTGTTGAAGGATGCTGTAACCACGCCTGCCGGAGTTACCGTAGATGGTTTGATGGAATTAGAGGATGGCGGAATAAGAGTGACTTTAATTAAGGCGGTTAGCAGGGCAACCGAAAAATCAAAAGAGTTATCCCGATAAAGAATTTTTAAAAATAGCATATAGACAAGAATTATTTTTAAGGAACCTTTTATTGACAAAATAAAAGGTTCCTTTTTTTGTTATACTCAATTTATCTATAACTGATAGATAAAATATATTTATGAGAATGTAAATTTTTAAAAGGTTAAAAAGTAGCATAAATTATAAATTTTTTGTTGACAATATCCAAACGACAATTTAAAATAAATAAAAAGTCAGCACTAATTTTAAAAAAGGAATGAAACATGGAACTAAATTTCGAAGATTTAGGAAATTACCTATCTTTAAAAGACCGGGTCTACCAAAATATAAAATACCACATATTGATTGGAAACTTGAAACCGGGGATACGATTATTGGAAGAAGAACTGGCCAAAGCTATGAATATTAGCCGGGCTCCTATTAGAGAAGCTTTTAACCGCTTAGAAAAAGAAGGATTTGTCACGATTATTCCCAGAAAGGGAGCGGCGGTATCCATGATTACG
>CBFCZX010000104.1:0-6011 GCA_965602765.1 uncultured Atribacterota bacterium
AGCGTGCTGCTGATATTTTTGCACCTCGTTCGAAATCAAGTATATCCAGAGCTTCCCCGATATCCCAGTGGGGAAGTGGCATAAAATCAAATTTTTTAGGTTTCCCCCAACTTCTTATTTCCGGATTGTCTTTTTCATCCTCTCCAATAGGAACGCTTCCGTGAGGTAGATTGGGTATTTCGAGCAATATATGATGCAACTTTTCTTCCATTTCTTTTATCTGAACATCAAAATCTTTGATTTCCTGGGATACTTTTTTCATCTCTAAAATGATTTCCCTGGCATCTTTTTTTTCTTTTTTCAATCTACCGATTTCTCCACTAACTTTATTTCTCTCTTCCTTTAATAGATTCACTCTGGAAATTAATTCTCTTTTATCCCGGTCAAGTTCAATGATTTCATCGATACTGACTTTAGAATCCCGTTTTTTCAATCCTGCCCTGATCATTTCCGGATTACTTCGAATCGTTTTTAAGTCTAACATTATTTTTCTCCCTCTTTTTAATACAAGTAATGAGTAATAAGTGATAAGCAAAAACTGTAATTTGAAATTATTTTTTCAAATAGTATATTAATCCATTTATCAATTTTCGTAAAAATTTAAGATCTCCTAATAAAGTATCTAAATTATTTAAATATTCTAACCTGCTTGCAATAATAATTTGTGTCTCGAGTTCAGATAATGATCCTAAGGCAATAAATAAAAATTGAATAAATTCTTTTTTAGAGTTTCTTGCAGCACCTTCCGCAATATTTGAAGGAATAGAAACCGCTGCTCTTCTTATTTGATTTGTTAAACCATAAACTTCTTTATTGGGAAAAAACTCAGTAGTTTTGTAAATATTTCCAACCAAATCCATACTTTTTTTCCAAACTTCCAAATCTTTGTGATTCCTTATTTCCTCACTCATTGTTTCTCCCTCGTTACTGGTTACTTATTACTTCTTATTCTTTACCTCTTGCTCATTACTCGTTACTGGTTACTTATTACTTCTTAGTTAGCTTGCTAACTAATGATTTATCCCTTGATCACTCCCAATGGTTTCATGCGCGCTACTTTTTTAGAAATACCGGTTTGATGCATCACTTCCACGACTTCATTCACATCTTTATAGGCATCAGACATCTCTTCGGCTAATACTCCCCGATTCTCTGCTTTTACAATAATTCCCTTTTCGTATAATTCTTTTTGAATATTTCTTCCCCTTGCCTGTTTTCTTGCAGATGTTCTACTCATCATCCTTCCGGCACCGTGACAGGTTGACCCAAAGGTTTCTTTCATGGCTTTGTCTGTTCCCGCAAGACAATAGGAACAACGTCCCATATCTCCGGGAATCAAGACCGGTTGTCCAATTCCCTGATATTTTTTCGGAATTTCGGGGTGAAAAGGAGAAAAAGACCGGGTAGCTCCTTTTCGATGCACGCATAGCTTAGTTTTTTTACCATCTACCATATGTTCCTCTATCTTGGCCATATTGTGAGCTACATCATATACCAGCCTCATCCCCAATTCTCTAGCACTGGTGTGAAATACCTTAGCAAATGCCTCTCTGGTCCAGTGCATAATGCACTGTCGGTTGACCCAGGCATAGTTTGCCGCACAGGACATTGCCGCATAGTAATTTCTACCTTCCATTGACTGGACAGGTGCACAGGCTAATTGCCTGTCCGGAAGATGAATCCCATATTTATGTACCGCTTTTTGCATGCTTGACAAATGATCTGTGCAAACCTGATGGCCAAAACCTCTTGAACCGGTGTGAATCATAATTGAAACATTACCTTCCTCCAACCCTAACTCTCCGGCAATGCTTGCATCATAAATCTTTTCGATTAGTTGAATTTCCAGAAAATGATTTCCTGAGCCAAGTGTGCCTAATTGCGGCTTACCCCTTTCCAGGGCATGTTGGCTAATCAGGTTGGGATTCGCATCTTTCATACATCCTTCCTCTTCAGTCAAGAGAATATCTTCCTCCCATCCATATCCCCGTTCTACTGCCCATTCAGCACCTCTTTCTAGTAATTTTCTTAACTCATTATAGCTTATTTTTATTCTTCCTTTTGAACCAACTCCGGAAGGAATCATTCTGAACAGCTCACTGACCAGAGATTCAATCCTCGTTTTTACCTCTTTTAGGGTTAAATCAGTTCTGACTAACCGCACCCCACAGTTGATATCGAATCCTACTCCTCCGGGAGAAATTACTCCGTCATCTAAGGTAGTAGCTGCTACTCCCCCAATCGGAAAACCATACCCCCAATGGATGTCCGGCATAGCAAGGGAATGATTGACAATCCCCGGCAAAAAAGCGACATTGGCAACCTGCTCAGGTGCCTGATCCCGGCGAATCATTTCCAACAATTTCGACGAGGCATATATCAATCCGGGAACACGCATACCGGATGCATAATCTTGCGGAATCTCCCAGCGATAATCATCTATTTTATTTAATGGTCCTTTCCAGGATTGTTTCATTTTTTATCCCTTTTTATATATCAAAAATTACCCGGGCTCTCCAAAGACCGGTTTCACTATCTTTCTCGATAGCCAATTGGTGATAGGTCACTGCTTTTATCTCTTTCTCAATTTTAAGATTCGTTCGGTGTATTTTCGTTCCTTCAATATCTGCTTCAATATGATGGCTCGATATTTTTTTTATATTGAATCCTGTTAAAATAACCCATTTAGTTTCGCTAATATAAAGCAATTCATTTAACCAGGCTACCAGCAAACCCTCCAGGTCTTCCGCATTCAGCTTGATTTTCCCGGAAAAATCCTCTCTCGCGATAATACTGCTATTTCCGGTCATAATCGCAAACATGCCTTCTGCCGAATGGATAAATATGTCTTGAATGGTTCTTCCATTTATATCAATTCCAATATCTGCAGTGTGATCAATGATTTCATATTTTTTCATAAAAATGCTTTCCTCTCCAATAAAAAAAGCCCTCATCGCTTAGTAACATTGAATACTAGGGACGAGAGCATGCTCACGTGGTGCCACCCTGGTTTAATAGGAAATTCCTATCCTTTATTGGCAGAATTATATCGCACCGTCTGGTACGTCTCCGGATAATATTATCATTTCACCGAAAATAGAAAAAGGGTGGAATTCGGTGAGTTAAATTGCTGATTTTCACCAACCATCAGCTCTCTGTACGAAATGACTCTCCTACTTTTCCCTTTTGCTCTTTTTGGATATTCTATTGTTGTCAATATTATAGTTTTCCCTTATCGCAAAGTCAATTTTTTATTTGAAATTGATGTTTAATCAATCCTTTTTCTGTCTTATTCCATTTACTATCATCAATGGTAAGTGTCTCATTCGCAGCTTATATCTGTCGAATCATTATCCGGCCAAAAAATAAAGATATTTTTTTAGACAGGTATTATCTCTTTATTCATACATAAGATATCTTATTTTTTACGCTTATTCCCTGCTATTATCCGATAAAAAGTGCTCCAATTTTAAATTCTATATCCCTGTGTTAAACAAACGTACAATTGTTTCATAAAAAATAGAAATGTCTATTGACATTCGACTGACCAGTCAGTAAAATAGAGCTTAGTTTAGAAAATGAGAGGATGAAAGTACTATGATGAAAAAGGTCGCCAACTTTGTCACTAAATATGCCTGGCTAATCGTTATAATAACCATTGCTATCACTATTTTGGCAGGCTCACAATTACAAAAGTTAACTATAGAAGATGATATTACCAAATACATGCCTGCGGATGACCCGGATATAGAGTTTTATAGGGAAATCGTGGATAAATTCGGTGGTTCACAATCAGAAACAGCGGTAATATCTCTGGAATATGATGAACTTTTTCAGGTAGAAAATCTAAGGAGTGTAAAAAACATTATCGATAAATTAAACGACACTCCCTATATAAAATCCGTCACTTCTTTTTTAAATATGCCTGAGATTATCAGCACGGACTATGGATTGGAAGTCAAAGACTTGGTTGAAATCTTTCCGGAAAATAACGAAGAAGCCGACAAGCTTAAGGACGCGCTTCTAAATAATAATATGGTTAAGGGCAAATTTATATCCGCAGACGGAAACGTCACCCTATTAGTCATAGAATTAAAACCGGGTTATTCAGGAAGCGAGCTAAAAAATAATTTAATAAAAATAATTGATCCTTTAAAAGGAGAAGCTACCAAAATATATTACTCCGGTATGCCATTAATGAGTGCAGAAATATCAGAAAGTTCCCGGAGCACCATGGGATTAGGTATTGTTGCCATTCTTGTCATACTCTTTGTCCTATTCTTCTGCTTTCGAAGTATCCGGGGAGTCATATTACCCCTTTTTGTTGCTTTTATGTCTTCGGTTTGGGTTTTGGGATTGATCGCTTCCACTGGTAGAAATGTCACCATGGTAGCAGCTATTCTGCCGGTTATTATGATATCTCTGGCAACTGCTTATGGCATACATTTTGTAAGCCGTTATTATGAAGAGAGATATCGCTTTGAACCGCTTAGAGCAGTAAAATTGGCTTTCCGGTATACTTTTGTGCCCATATTAATGAGTGCTTTGACTACTATGGCCGGTTTTTTGTCTCTTTCTGCCGCCATTGTAAGACCTATTACTGAATTTGGCATTTTTTCCACCCTGGGAATATTTTTTGCTTTTATTCTGTCAACTTTTTTTCTAAGTGCTTTTTACAAACTTTTCCCTCCTCCCAAAATACATAAAAAATTTTCTTCTGGTTCTAAAGATTTGGTCAGTAAATTATTGAATCTCGTTTTTTATTTAGTTTCAGAAAAAAAGAAAATGGTTATCATCATTGTGTTGGCAGTAGTTTTAGGAGGAATCGGCTTTGCTACCCAGGTCATGCCTGATTCTTCCATTGAATCAAGATTGGGAGAAAAGAGCCAGGTTGTAAAAACCTTAAATTATTTCAAAGAAAAATTTGGCGGAGTAGATACCCTTTATATTTACACTGAAGCTGATAATGTTAAAAATCCTTATGTCCTAAGGCAGATAAAAAAAATTGAGGATTACGCGAAACGACTCCCTTCGCTGGCAGAACCGTCTTCAATCAGCGACTTCTTAATTGACTTGAATGATGCCATGGAAAACAAGAAGATTATACCGGCAAGCGAACAAAAAATTGATAATCTATGGTTTTTTGCCCAGGGTAATGAATACCTTACTTCGATGATAGGAGATAAAGACAAAGATACACTGGTATCTATAAAGGCTAAAGAAATGATGTCAGGTGCGATAGATTTATCTATTGCAAAAATAAGAAAATTTATTGATACTATTCCCAAAAAAGTAGACCAAATAGATCTATCACTATTAGAAATAGAAGAACGTAAAAATTATTACCCATACATTGCAGAGGAAATTATTTCTTCCCTTCAGGCAAAAGGTATTGAGATAAAAAATATAGACGGCTTCAAGAAAGAATTGATTCGATTGGCTGCTCAACCAAATATTGAATTCGAAAAAAAGGAAAAGGCATTTACTGATGAAGTCTTGTCTCTGTCTACCCTTGAAATTGAAGACTTGGGATTAACCAAAGAAGATATCTCTCCCTTGCTTTCAGCTTACCTCCAAAATAACCAATCAGCAGATTTCTTTATTGATGAACTCATGAACAAATTAGAATTAATTGAAGATGATGCTTTCTATTTATTGGAAATATTGGAAGATTCCCGCCATATGGCCCGGGAAAGAGAAAAAATAAAAGTAGCACAATTAATGGCAATGGCGGATACTTTCTTAGGAGATCAATTAACTGAAGAAGATAAGGATATATTATGGTACTTAACTGACGATGTGGTATATGTCCCGGATAGCCAAGGAAATATCGAAACCTCCTTCCGACTTAGTGGAACACCGGTCATTACGGACCGGGTCAACAGCAGTCTGTTCAGAGGACAGATAAGGAGTATCATTCTTGCATTCTTAATGGTATTTTTCATGCTGGTCATTCAATTTAAATCTTTTAAAATAGGATTTTATTCTATTATTCCTCTTGTTTTAACGGT
>CBFCZX010000105.1:0-5940 GCA_965602765.1 uncultured Atribacterota bacterium
GATATTCGTTACCGGGCATTACCAAAATATCCTTCCGTCCAAAGGGATTTAGCATTAATTGTAAGAAGTGAAATTCTTTCGATTGATATTATGAATACAATAAAATCAATTGATAGCCAATTGATTAAAAAAGTTATTCTTTTTGACATTTTCCAGGGAGCAAAGATCGGCGAAGGTTTTAAAAGCCTGGCCTATTCAATCGTATTTCAAGCAGAAGATCGAACTTTAACCGATAAAGAAGTAGATGAAATTGACAGAAAGATTAGAGAAAAACTCGCTCAAAAATTTAACGCGAAAATGAGAGAATAAAAATAGCATCTTTTTTAAGGTGAACATCTGAATAAAATTAAAAGGATGCAATTTATCTTTCTGATTGATGAGAAAAAAATATTTACAATAGTTTTAAAAGCTTTTTCTTGTAAACTAGTTTAATACCAGTTAAAATGTATTGTTAGTAGATAAATAACGAAAATTTTAGTAAACAGAGAATAAAATGGAGTCTTTCATGCAGGTAAACTGGGTAGATATAGTTATTCTAATATTTCTATTATTAAATATTGTTTTCGGAATGAGAAAAGGAATTATTCGGGGAGTAATTAATCTAATAGGAATAGTATTGGCTATATTTTTATCTATTTTTTGGTTTCAGGAATTAGGAGAGTATATTGGCTCTTATATCCAGACGAGTAGTGAAATGGCAAATATCATCGCGTTTATTTTGATTTTCTTAACAGTAATTTTATTTGCAAAACTAGCTGAAATACTGTTAAAAAAGCTATTTTCCTTGCTATTTATATCCTGGATTGATCATCTTGGTGGCGCTTTATTTGGTTTAGTAAGAGGTTCGATAATAATTGGAATCATTTTAATCGCAATAAGCTTTATACCTTTGCCCGTATTCTTGCAGGAACAATTAAAAAATTCATTTTTTGCCAATCGTTTTGCCGTAATGACGACGGTTGTTTATCATTCAATTAAAGATTGGCTCCCTTCAACCGTGCAGTTTAACGCCGAAGAATTCCTCAAAAAATACCATCTCAATCTTTTTGTCCTAAAGGATATTTTTAAAAGCTATCATATACCAGTTGGAATCATGAAGATATAATTAAGAACATAAAATAATGCTAAAGGATGAAACTGCTGTGGACAAACATACAATTTCCGTTTTAGAATTTTTTAAAATAAAAGAAATATTGACGAAATTTACCGTTTCTGTCATTGCAGAGGAAATAGTCAATCGATTACAGCCTACCAATGATTTGGAAAATATTTTGAGTTCTTTGCAGGAAACATCTGAAATGAGAGAAGTCCTTATGGTCGAAGGTAGTACGCCGCCTTTTTTAAGAACAGAAGATATCCGTCGTGAATTAAAATTGAGCAAGATAAATGGAACCATTATTGATGCGGAAAAAATTCTAAAAATTCTAAAAGTTTTAGTGGCTTCACGGGAGTTAAAAAAATATTTTTTAAAGGCTAAGGGAAAATACCCCCTAATCAAAAAGAAATTAGAAAAAGTTAATCTTTTTAGGGATTTAGAAAAAGAGATTACTTATTGTATCGGTGAAAATGCTGAAGTACTTGATAGAGCAAGCTCTGAACTTAGAATTATCAGAAAAGAAATATTAAAAAAAGAGCAAAGTATTAAAGATAGATTAGAAAAAATGATAAGATCCTCCCAGTTATCAGATATTATTCAAGAACCTATTATTACTATAAGACAAAATCGATACGTCATACCCATAAAACAAGACCGAAAGGGAAAATTTCCCGGCGTTATTCACGATAAATCAGATAGTGGAGCCACGTTATTCATCGAACCTTTTGCTTTGGTAGAGTTAAATAATTCCCTCCGTCAACTGCTTAAGGATGAAGAACGGGAAGTATTAAAAATATTACAAAAAATAACCAGTCAAATTGGAGAGAGAGCAGATGATATTTATAAAACTTTCACTTGTTTAGGGGAGATTGATTTTATCCATGCCCGCGCCGTGTTAGCTAATAAAATGAATGCAGTTGAGCCCAGATTAAACCGAAAAGGAATTATTTGCCTTCGGGGAGCCAGACATCCGCTTTTAAAGGGAAATGTTGTCTCCATCAACATGCATATAGGTAACGATTTCAATATATTGTTGATTACCGGCCCAAATACGGGAGGTAAAACAGTAGCATTAAAAACAGTAGGTATAATTACTTTAATGGCTCAATGCGGATTGCATATACCCGCGGAAGATGGTAGCGAAATAGCAATTTTCGATAAAGTATTTTGTGATATAGGCGATGAGCAGAATATTGAACAAAATCTAAGTACTTTTTCTTCCCATATGAAGTATATTGTGCAGATATTAGAGGAAGCAAATGCTCATTCGCTGGTATTGCTTGATGAGTTAGGTGCCGGAACGGATCCAACAGAAGGTGCAGCTTTAAGCATGGCAATATTAGAAGACTTGAAGAAAAAAGAGGTAAGAGTTGTTGCCACAACGCATCATGATACCTTAAAAACTTACGCTTACTTAACCGAAGGAGTGTGTAATGCACGCGTAGAATTTGATGAAAAAACTTTAAAACCGACTTATCAAATTTCAATTGGATTGCCGGGAAAAAGCTGCGCTTTTATTATTTCTAAAAGATTAGGCCTGTCTTCGAAAGTCATTTCGATAGCTCAGGATTTTCTATCTCAGGAGAAAATAAAGGCAGACAGTTTGATAGAAAAAATTGAGCAGGATAAAAAAACCATTGAACAGGAAAAAATACAAATAGAAAAAATTAAACAAAATAACTATCTAATTAAAAATCAGCTGGAAAATGAATTATTCAGAAGCAAGGAAGATAAAAGAAAAAAAATGCTTGAAGCTTACCAGGAATCAGAGGAAATTGTTAAAAAAACACAAGAAAAAGCAAACAAAATCCTAAAAAGCTTACGACATGTAAAAATTTCAGATAAACAATCAAGCAAAGATATAAAACAAGAAACAATGAAACTTGCTCAAAGGATCAAGGAAGAAAAAAATGAAATAGATACTCAGGAAAAAAATAAAGAGAAAGAGGAAATCAAAAAAGGCGACTTTGTATTTATAAAAAGTTTGAATAAAAGTGGAAGTGTCATTTCTGTTTCCGCTAAAACTGAAAGATGCAAAGTGCAGACCGGAAATATTAAAATGCTGGTATCAATTTTTGATGTAGAAAAAATAAATAAAGCAACAAGAAAAACAGAAACTTATAATAATTTTGAACCTCACTCAAACAAGAATGTATATGAAGAGGAAAAGCATTTTTTATCTAAAATTAAAAATTTTAACCATCAACTATCTATTCGTCAATTTAAGATTGAGGAAGCAAAAATAAAATTAGAAAAGTATTTAGATGATGCCTATTATTTGGGAGTCTCACCGGTATACATCATTCATGGAAAAGGCAAAGGTATTTTAAGAGAAGAAGTGAGAAAATTATTAGATATAATTCCATATATTGAATCCTATAGAATGGGAAACATCAATGAGGGCGGTATCGGAGTTACAGTAGCTTATCTTAAAAAATAAAAAGGAGCAAAAAATAAATCTATAGAAATGTGAAAAATTTTACTTGAATGAATAAAATCAGTAATACGTTGCCAATTCCCTTAAAAACCGCTTTAAATTTGAAACAGTCTATAATGTAATTATCATAAACTTTAATTATTGATAGTTTTTAACAATCTTTTGAAATGAAAGTATTTCTGCAAAATTAATACTATTTTTTCTTATATTTTTCCTTAAGTTTTTCAATTAAAGATTGAAGTGTTTCTTTTTCCGGTTCTTCTGTTTTTTCTTCTGTTTTTTCTTTGATTATTTCAATTTCTTCAAAGTAAGGTTTTTTGGTTTTTGGATATTCTTCCTTCATGATTGGTTTTTCTATGGCTTCTTGATGAATATTGCACAGGTCGGTAGGTTCTGTTCCTTTGATGAAAGCACATTCGATTGATTTTGGGCAGGAATCCACGGGTATTAATCCGGATTGATCACAGATGGAGGTTTTTATGATTTTATCAGGTTGGACAAAATCTTTTTTTTCATAATTTTTTAGTGAGTTTTTCATGAAATTCGCCCAAATCGGTGCAGCAACAACTCCACCGCTCATTTTATTTCCTAATGGTTGCCGGTCATCATTTCCAACATAAACTGCAGCTGCCAAATCAGGTGTAAATCCAATAAACCAGGCATCAACAAAATCATTGGTTGTACCGGTTTTTCCGGCAGCCGGTCTTCCTATATCAGCATTCCAACCTGTTCCCCGTTCTATAACTCCCTTCATCATATCGATTAATACATAGCATGATTCTTTGTTAAACACTCTCTTTTTTTCGGGAGCTCTTTGCTCGATAACATTTCCATCATAATCTTCAATTCGAATAATTGCCATTGGAGAAATTTGTTCTCCTAAATTTGCAATTGTAGCATAAGCTGAAGTAATTTCTAATGGACTTATTTCAGAAGTACCTAATGCCAGAGAAAGATCTGGCCGCAATTCACTTTGTATACCCGCTTTGTGTGCATAGTTAATAACTTTTTTAATACCAACTTGTTCCAGCAGTTTTACACCTACAACATTGATGGAATGTTCAAAAGCTTCTTGAAGGGTAACTGGTCCTCTGAATTCCTTCTCATAATTTTCCGGTGACCATCCATTTTCAAAAGTAATTGGTGAATCATCTATGATATAACTGGTTGTATAGCCACTATCAATAGCCGTAAGGTAAATAAAAGGTTTAAAAGCAGAACCGGGTTGTCGGAAAGCTTGGGTAGCTCGATTAAATTTACTTTCTTCAAAATTTCTGCCTCCAACCATTGCTTTTATGTAACCCGTTTGAGGCTCTATTGCAATAATGGCACCTTCGCGCTCTGATTCTTGAAATGCTTCTTCTGCAGACTGTTGCATGTTCAAATCCAATGTTGTATATATTTTTAGGCCTCCCCTGTACGCCATATTTGCTCCATAGGTTTCCAGGAGTTGAGCGAGAATATAAGTTGAAAAATAGGGAGCATTAAGTATATCGCGTTTATTATGATAGTTGAGCAAAATAGGTTCTTTTTTTGTATTTTCCAATTCTTGTTTCGTGATATAGCCCAATTCATGCATTCTATTTAAAATAATGTTTCTTCTTTTCAGTGAAGCTTCCAAATTAACAAGCGGTGAATAGTAATATGGTCCGCGAGGAATGCCTGCCAATAAAGCACATTCTGAAAGATTCAAATCAGGAACATCCTTATTGAAATACATATTTGCTGCAGCTTGAACGCCATATGCTCCATGCCCAAAATATATTTCATTCAAATACATTGTCATTATTTCATCTTTGGTAAAAAATCTTTCAATCTGCAATGCAATTAACATATCCTGTAGTTTTCTATTAATACTCACCTCACGAGTGAGGAAAGTATTAATACCCAATTGTTGTGTAATCGTACTCCCTCCTTGAGGTCTGGCTTCCTTATCCAGTCTAAGCACAATATTTTTGAAATTAGTCCATTGGGAACGTAAAATTCCTCTAATGCTAATTCCTTTATGCTGATAAAAATCATCATCTTCGATTGCTATGCAAGCATTAATTAAATGAGGAGGAATTTTTGAGAGTGAAATCGGGATTCTATTTTCCTGATAAAATTCTGTGATAACTTCCCTATGAATGTCATATACCTTACTATTCACTGCATCTAAAAAATTGTGGTTCTTAACCATATCGGAAATTTTCTGGGAATTCAAAGTAAAAAGGATAATAAAGGTAAAAATAAAAGTCAGAATGAAAATTAGCAGGGCAAACAATATTTTTTTATAGGTATTAAAGTGTTTTTTATTATTATACTTATTTTTTTTTGCCAAAACCAAGCTCCTACATGTCTATCTACATACCGTTTAATATTAATAAAGCGAAAGATAAAACAGGAAAAAATGAATATCGCCGTAAGA
>CBFCZX010000106.1:0-5744 GCA_965602765.1 uncultured Atribacterota bacterium
TAATGTTATTAGATTGAGGTTAAATAGGATGATCATTATAAAAAATCGATACTGTTTTCTTAAAAATTCCGCATAAAAATTATATCATATTATAAGTTTTGGAATATAAATACAAAAGAAATAGCGAATTTACTAAATTAATTTGGAAATAAATTGTAAAAGAGGAAATTTAATTAAAATGTAGAAATATAAATATAAAATTTGTTGTCTTGATTAACCATTTTATAAAAATATTTGGGAGGGAACGGGGCGAATATTCAACATAAAGAAATTTTCGGAAATCGTATAAATAATATATTTTGCAAACAATTTTTTAAGCAAACAAGATTATAAATTAGGTAACGTATATCAAAAAATCATGAAAATATAAAGGAGGCAGCAGGATGGTTAATAAAAAGTATGATTTTATCATTGTTGGTTCCGGTGCAGGCGGCGCTACATTAGCAAGAGAATTGAGTCGTAAAGATCAATCAGTCTTGATTCTGGAAAAGGGCAGTAATGAAAAAAAGCTAGGCACTTTCCAGGATTCCCTACGTTTTTATGATGCAAATAAGCTGACGAAAGTGCCCAAGAAATCAAAAGAGGGTGTGATTATTTGGAGAACCATCATGGCCGGTGGATCCACGGTAGTATCCTGTGGGAATGGAACGAGATGCCTGGAGAAAGAATTTGCCGATTTCGGTATTAAACTTGATGAAGAATTATCAGAAGTTGAAAAAGAGACAGATGTGAAACCCTTTGCTGAAGAATTATTATCGGAAGGTTCCAAAAGAATTATGGAGGCTTCAAAAGAGTTGGGATACCGGATGGAGTTAATGCCAAAATTTATTCAGCGGGAGAAATGCGTAAATTGCGGACAGTGTTCCTTTGGTTGCGCAAGAGAAGCCAAATGGACAGCTCTAAATTATCTGGATGAAGCAATAGAGCTTGGAGCAGAGGTGTTGTATAATACACCCATCGACAAAATCCTTCAAGAAAAAGGAAAAGTGAAAGGAGTCAGAGGTTTCAGCAGGAATGGTGAAAATGAATTTTTAGCAGATGTCGTTATCCTTGCTGCCGGCGGATTGGGAACACCGGTTATATTACAAAAATCGGGAATAAATAATGCTGGCAAGAGTCTCTTCATTGATTTATTAATCAATACCTATGGTATTACCGACGGATTAAATCAAATCAATGAGCCTACCATGGCACTTGTGGACCGTGAATTTCATAAAGAGAAAGGATTTATTCTTTCAACCTTTGTCAATCATCATCGAATGGTGCGATTTATGGAACTTGGACCTAAGGGACTCTCATTGCCCTTAAATCGAATGCTGGGCATCATGACCAAAACGGCGGATGATTCGGTCGGTTATATTGATTCGAATGGAAATGTTTCTAAAACAGTTACCGAGAACGACTGGAAGAGATTAAATGAAGGGACATCTATTGCGAAAGAAATTTTGATAAAAGCAGGGGCTCATCCTAATTCCATTTTATTCTCAAAAGTGCAGGGTGCTCATCCCGGAGGGACGGCTGCGTTGGGTAAAATTGTAGGGACAGACCTGCAAACCGAGATTGAAAACCTTTATGTCTGTGATGCAAGCGTATTTCCCAGATCACCGGGAATGCCGCCTATTTTAACGGTGTGTGCTTTGGCGAAAAAGCTTGCAAAAAATTTAACATCTTAATCAATGGGTTGATAATTATTGCCGAAAAGAATATTTTAAATTTTGTTATACAGAAAGAAGGATTTTTGTATGAGATGTAGTATTTTAAAAATAGTGTGAAATTTGCAATGACAGCATATATCTTTATGAAAAGTAAAATAAAGTCGTTTCAAGGAAAGGAGGTAGTTATGCCTGAATTTAATAGCCCATTTTCCGGACTTAAAAAAGATCGTAAACTTACACATGAAGAATTAATCCGTTCAATAAGATTTATGATTGCAGCCGAATATGAAGCTATTCAGCTCTATATGCAACTAGCCGAATCAACCGATAATCAATTGGCTCAAGAAGTATTAAAAGATATCGCGGATGAAGAGCGTGTTCATGCCGGAGAATTTCTTAGACTTCTAAAAGAACTTGCACCGGATGAAGAAAAATTTTATGCAGAAGGTGCTCAAGAAGTCGAAGAAGAAATAACAAAACAAAATTAAAAGTAAGTATGTTTTTAAATAATGGATTTTGGTTTTATTCCCTATAGAATTGTAAATATAAAACGAAATACTTCTCTTCTATGTCCCTGTTTTATAAAAGAAGTTTGAATAATAAAATACCTTAGGTTTTTTCATATTTTCATATTAAAATATTTACTGAGGGACTAAAAACCTATGATTGATTTTATAGGAATTTTTTCAGGTAAAAGAGATTGAATAAATCATTTCATTATTTTCTTACTCTTTCTTTTCATTGATATTTGTGACCTTGGGAGATAAAATGAAAAAATCTTATATTATGCTATTCTTAATCACTCTTTTTATGCTTATTTTTACGTTTTCTGCCTCTACCCAATTTGTTCAAGTCACTTCAGAGTATGCTAATATCCGCCCCATACCGGATACCGATTCGATTACTATTGGTGAAGCATTCGAAAATAATATCTTCCAATACGAAGGAGAAGAAGAGGGCTGGATTAAAATCAAGATGTTTTCGGGCGAACATCGTTATATTCATCATAGCCTGGTTGAAGTAATTAATGGTGATATATCGATTTCTTTTTCAATAGATGGCTGTCAAAAATTGATGAAAAAATTCAAGGAAGCCGAAGAAAGGTCGGTGCTTGTATCCAATCATAAATATCCCTCAACCAATTCTGAAAACGAGGAAAAAAAACTTGAATTTCAAAAAATTCTGCTTGACCGATACATTCTGGAGGTGTTCCAGGAATACAACCTTCAGCCTGCTGCCTATAATACAATTCTGTCAAAATGTATAGAGGAAACACTGGCAAAAACTCAAGAAGGTTCGGCTAGAAAAAATGGAGTAATTGAAATTGACAACAAAGGCAACAACCCAAATCTTGATGAATTATCCGAAGAGATAAGAAAAGAGATATTTAGAGAAATGGTGCAGTATGAGGATTGGGCTGATATAGAAGCGATGCAATATTATTTTCCCGGATGTGAAGACTGTGCCAAATTCATTGAAACTGATATTGATAAATATATCGATAAATTCACAGAATTAACCGATAACTGCAAAGAAAAATTAAAAAATAAATATAATATCACCGAAGAAACCATGCTAGAAATATCAGCTGAAGCCTTAGAAAAAGGCTGGGCAAAGCCGACCATGCCTCCAATACCTGAATGCTGCAGGTAGTTTTCCGCTCATATATTTTGTATTGTGAAATTACCCAGGGGAGATAGCTAGAAAATAAAAAGCCATTCGATATTATAGCTGAAAAGTTTTCTTTTTTTGAATTGTCTTCTAAAAAAGAGGTTTTTTGAAGGATATGCAGTATTGTAGATTTATAGAGTGTTCGAAAGTGAACATTATCAATAATAATAAAAAAAATATAAAAAAATGTTATTTCTAATTATAATACAAAAGCTAATTGTACATTGCAATGATTGTAATTAAAAAGCTCCAAAAGAATATTTATTAACTTTCCGATTAAGCTTGCAAAACCTACCAAAGCTCCAGCATAAATCTTCCAAGAATCCAAATTGACAGATTAGTAGTTGAAAATAATTGCTATCTGGTTAAAATGCAAAATAAATAATCGATGTAATATTCCATATAATGAATCAGTGAATCATCCAATACGATTGATTCATCATGAGATAGAGAATAATGTTTTATTTGCTTGTTACACGTAACTCATTACTTGTCAATTATCACACAATTAATCATAAGATTAATTGAAAAAAAAGGAGGTGTAAATTATGGCAAAGGCAGGAGGAAGTATTAGCATAAAATCCCCGGTAGAAAAAATCTTCAATTATATCAGCGAACCTACCAATCAACCGGAGATTTGGCCCAGCTTAATAGAGATTAAGGATGTGGAACGATTACCCGATGGCAATACCAAAAACCGGTGGGTCTACAAAATGGCCGGTATTCGGTTCGAAGGAACCAGTGAGGGTGTTGAATACGTTCCCAACCGGCACATTGTCAGTAAGACCAAGGGCGGCGTTGTGAGCACCCAGACATGGACGTTTCAGCCGGAAGGTGATGAAACAAAGGTAACCTTCGAGGTTGATTATACGGTACCAATCCCTCTACTGGGCAAACTGGCCGAAACCATCATCCTCAAGATGAATGAGCACGAAGGAGAGATAATCCTTGCAAATCTAAAAGCCAGAATGGAAGCATAATATCACAAGCTTAAACATGCACATCATGGCCAATTGAATTGAAATTCATATCAAATAGGTGCATTTTTATGAAGCTGATTTGAAAAACATATGGTGTAATATTAGTAGAAAATAAAGTATAAAAACATAAGCCATTGAATGAAAGGATACCAAAGTGCCTTTTTATTCAATGGTGATTTTGTTCAAAAATCATTTGTATTTTTTGGCACTGTTTTAATATGAGGAATGATTTTCTTCAAGACTGCAATTTCAATAAAAATTTTATACATATCCATGGGGAATTTAACGCTAAAAACCTTTCAATCTTTTATTGAAATACAAAACAGGAATATATTGATAAAAAGGAGGAAAGCAATGTCACTTATACCGGTGTTTAAAATAGGTTTATGGAATGCATGGATTATCGAGCTTTGTACTCTATTGCCCATCTTTGCACTTACCTTAACACCCTTAAAAAAAAGTGCGCCTCCAAATCCTGATATGTCGTCACTTAACAAGACCGATAGGAGAAATTTTGGTTTTTCCAGGTTAGTGATGTTTCTGCCTATAATATACTCCATTTTCTTACCCTTAAAATTAGGAACAATATGGTTCTCTATCGGATTTCCCATTATTTTGTTGGGCTTAATTCTTTATACAATAGTCTGGGTGAATCTTACTACTACTCCGTTTGACAACAAATTGGCTACTAAAGGACTATATCGTCTTTCCAGGCATCCAATGTATCTTGCTTCATTTCTAATTGCTATAGGGGTGAGTATTTCCTGTGCTTCATGGCTCTTTTTAATATTTTCGATAATATCTATGATTTTTGCACATATAAAATATACGAGTCTGGAAGAAAATTTCTTACTGGAGAAGTATGGTAATAGCTATCGCGAATATATGAACAGAACACCGAAGTGGTTGGGAATACCAAGAACGGGGAATAATGATTTTTAAGTACAGCCATCTTTACTATTTTCCAGGAAATTTTAATTAAAACCAACAGGAGGAGAACAAAATTCTGAGTTAAAAAAGATAAAAATTCAAAAAAGGAGGAAAAATAATGTCTAAAGATTCTAAAATTCGGTGGGGTTGGCTTAAGGGAATGTATATTTACACTATTCTGGTAGGCCTGCTTGGATTAGGAATGATTGTCATTCCTGAAACGGTAAAAACAATCTTAAGTTGGCCGGTTGAAGAACCAATAGCTTTTGGAATTATTGGTAGTGTCTATCTGACATTCGGTTTTTTATCAATTTTTGGCTTACGATCTCCCCTTAAATTTGTGCCTGTCTTATTATTGCAGCTTTGTTACAAATTGATATGGTTTATTGGTGTTCTTTTACCCCTTTTATTTACCAATAAGTTTCCTAGTTTTGCTATACCAATGACTATTATATTTATCACATATATCATCGGAGATTTAATCGCCATACCTTTTTCTTATATTTTT
>CBFCZX010000107.1:0-5566 GCA_965602765.1 uncultured Atribacterota bacterium
GAAACAAGCTCTTCAAAAGTTGATTTTACGCCTCTTAAATAAGGAAGGGAACTTCCCCATACGTCTTCACTATTTGCAGTATATCCACCGCTGTCAGAATGATAAACTGCATTGATCGGTTCTTTATTGTAAACCATTATTTTACCTCTGGTTGCATCAACCGCTTTGTTCGTCAGCAGTTCTTCGTGATTAAGTCCACCATAAGCCTGGCTATTTGTCGATGCGTCTAGATTATATCCTTTTTCTATATACTTATTGATATTAAATATAGCAAAAGTTCTAGCGGCGATTGCCTGAGCTTTTAGGGTTTCTTCAGGCCATTTTGGGGAAATCTCTTTTTTTAAAACTCCATAAAGATATTCTTCAATATCAATGATATTAATTATATTTAATTTTTTAGAATGAGAATCATATGATATTTCTATATTCCCTCTATACCGATATTTTTCTCCATTTACAATAACCGTCACTTTTGCTTTGCCGATAGGAGCCACTTTTATCGGCCCGGAAAAAATTCCTTTTCCGGATATTTCTATTCCTTTTGCATGAACACTCATTTTTAGAATCTTACCTTTTTCTGTGCAAATTAATTTACCAGATTTTAAATTCACTAATTCATAGGAACCATCTCCTGTAATATTCACATCATTCTGATTAAGAAAAATTCCTACCCGAAGATCAGGCATCGTATTTGCAGCCCTTGATGTAGTGAACAATAACAATGTTACACTTATGATTACCCCTAAAAACAAAAAAAATATTTTTCCCTTTTCCCTATTCGATTCTTTCAAGACTTATTTCCCCTTTTCTTGATTCTTATAAACTGATTAATTCTATTAATTTATACATATATGTTCCATCAGAAATATATTTGCTGATAGTGTAAATGCAAATCATTTTTGTGATTAGCAATCTTGGGAATTTGCATTAATTCCTTTTTGCGAAGTCATTTTATCTTACTTTAACAAAATGGAAATAATATTAACTCCAGAAATTAATTTGATTCAATAAATCCGCATTTATGCTTATTGCTATCAGTGGAATTAATTTATTAATTTTCCCTGACGATCGCCTTTTCTCTTTTTACCAAAATAATTATAGGCTAAATCGGTAACGACTCTCCCCTTTGGTGTTCTGAATAAAAAACCTTTCTGTAAAAGGAAAGGTTCATAGACATCACAAATAGTATCATCGTCTTCACTAATAGAAGCAGCCAAAGTTTGCAATCCTACCGGACCACCGGAAAACTTATCAATTATTGTAATGAGTAATTTTTTATCAATATTACACAATCCATGGTCATCAATCTCCATCATTTGTAATCCAAAATCGGCAATTTCCCTAGTAATAATACCATCTCCTTTTATTTGAGCATAATCCCGTAGTCGTCGTAAAAGCCTATTGGCAATTCGTGGTGTCCCCCTTGATCTTTTTCCTATCTCAATTGCCGCGTCTTTTTCTATTTCCACTTTTAGTATTTGAGATGATCTTAGCACGATTTCAATAAGGTCTTCCTGTTCGTAATATCCGACACGCGTTATTACTCCAAAACGGCTCCTTAGAGGCGAGGTAATTAATCCTGTCCTCGTAGTTGCACCAACCAAGGTGAATTTAGGCAAGCTAATACGAATTGAACGAGCGCTTGGACCCTTTCCGATAAGTATGTCTAATTCAAAATCTTCCATAGCAGGATAGAGAATTTCTTCGACTGAACGATTCAATCGATGAATTTCATCAATAAATAATACATCGTTATCCTGTAAATTCGTTAATATAGCAGCCAGGTCTCCAGCCCTCTCGATCACAGGACCTGAGGTCATTTTGATATTAACTCCCATTTCAGCAGAAATAATATAAGCTAAAGTAGTTTTTCCTAAACCGGGAGGACCATACAATAGAACATGGTCAATCGGTTCATTTCTTTTTCGAGCAGCACGTATATAAATATTTAAATTCCTTTTAACTTTATCCTGTCCTATAAATTCCTTGAGAAATTTAGGTCGAAGATTGATATCTACATCTGATTCTTCCTTCTTTAATCCTAAATCTATAATTTTTTCTTTTAATTCCATTCAATTTACTCCCACGGATTAAAAATTCCCATAATACACGTGCTTTATATTATTTTTAATGATTCTCTTATTAATTCTTCCACTGTTAATTTTTCTTTAAATTGTCCTTGTATTTTAGTGATTGCAGATTTTGCCTTTTTGGTGGTATATCCCAGTGTTTTTAAAGCATCTAACGCGTCCTGGATATCTTTATCTTCGGATTTAAATATTTTTATCTCGCTTATTTCTTTTAAGAAAGTCTTTTTTATCTTTTCCTTCAATTCCAGAATTATTTTTTTTGCTAATTTATTACCAATCCCACCAATAGCAGTAATGGAATCTATATCTTCTCCAAGAACTGCCTCACTAAAATCATCAGGTGTCATTTTCGACAAAACTTTTAATCCTACTTTTGGTCCCACTCCGGGTGTTCCGATAAGTAATTCAAAAAATATTCTTTCTTTTCGGGTTAAAAATCCAAATAGCATAATCTTATCTTCTCTCAAATACAAATGGGTAAATATTTTCACATTCTCACCAATTTTAAAAGGAAAATCTAAATAGGCAGGTATCTGAATATAATAGCCTACGTGATTTACATCCATAATCAAAAAGTCTATTCCAAACGATTCAATTTTACCCTCCAAAAAAGCTATCATGTTTAACCTCATTTTTTTATTATTATGCAATTATAAAAAAACCTGATCTTATGTTTATTGTAGATTTATTTTTAATACTTATTTCAACGCCCTTCCCTATTTGCGGGTACATATTTTGTGCTCATCTTATTACTTCACGATAATGCATTATTTTTGACCTAAACCTAAGAATTCCTTTGTCTTTTTTCTTAATAACTATCCTTTATTGCTTATTGTTTAAATTTAATACCTGGTATGTAAATGACAGATTGCTGCAGCTAAGGCATCTGCTGCATGGTCCGGACGGGGTATTTTTTCTAAATTAAGTAATATTTTTACCATGGATTGGACTTGAAATTTATCTGCCCTTCCATTTCCCACCATTGCCTGTTTGATTTGTAGTGGTGTATATTCAAAAAGATTTAAACCTAACAGAGATACCGTTAAGGCAATTGAACCATAGACCTTGCTGATTGCGAGTGCAGTTTTCGTATTTTTATTGAAAAATATATCTTCAATCGCTACTTCCTGAGGATTATATTTCATAATTAATTCTTTTATTTCATAGTGAATTACCTTTATCCTATCAACAAAACTGTTTGCTTTGCTTGTTGTTATACAGCCATGTTTAACAGGGAAAAGTTTTCTGTTTTCATAGCGAACCAAACCATATCCATTATTCGCAAGGCCCGGGTCGACGCCTAAAATAATCATTCTTTATCCTTAATTTCAGATATTTCTTCCATGATTTTATCGGAAATATTAAAGTTTGCATACACTTTCTGCACATCATCGTGATCTTCCAGTTGTTCCATAAGATTGATCATTTGCATAGCTTTTTTACCCTCTAAATCAACAGTCGTTTTAGGAAGTAATGTAATTTCATTGATTATACAGTCTATATTTTCACTTTTTATTAATTTTTCAAATTTTTCATGATTCTCAGGCATGGTGATAACTTCAATATTTTCATCATCTGTTTTTACATCTTCAGCCTCAGCTTCAATTGCCAAATTAAAAATAACATCCTCATCAACTTTAGATTTTTCAAATACAGAATAGCCTCTTTTATCAAACATCCAGGCAACGCATCCGCTTTCACCTAAATTACCGCCGTTTTTAGAAAAGATTTTTCTTAATTCAGGTACGGTTCTATTCCTGTTATCCGTTAAGGCATCTACTAAAACAGCAACTCCTCCCGGACCGTATCCTTCATACAATAATTCCTCATAGGAAACACCTTCAAGTTCTCCGATTCCTTTTTTGATAGCTCTTTCGATATTTTCATTAGGCATATTATTTTCTTTCGCAAACTGGATAGCAGTTTTCAACTTTACATTTATTTCCGGATCTCCGCCTCCGGAGCGGGCAGCTACTGTAATTACACGAATCAGTTTGGTAAATAACTGACCTCTTTGAGCGTCTGCCTTACCCTTTTTTCTTTTAATTGTACTCCATTTTGAATGTCCAGACATAGTGCATATCTCCTTACCATCTTATATGTTTATATACAGATTTCTTATTCACATTTATTAATTCTAGCATATAAAAAAAGTATATTCAATAAATTGACCAATGGCTTCAGGACGAATTTCTTCCTGGATTCTAAAAAAAAATGAAAAAAATCAGCGTATTGAAATCGATTTATGCATTTTGATATTATAAGATTCATCAAAAGATATCAAATGTGTAAATTTATAATTATATGAAATCGGAAAAATTAAAAGGCAGATACTCGCGGGCAAGCTCGTGGTATTCTGCCTTTTAATTGATAAAATATTAATCCTGTTGTAGATTGAAAGATTTTCCTTATAAGTGCATTTATAATTCATTCTAATTTTATCATATTTTAACAAAACAATGAGTTGATAAATCCGTAAAAACACATCAACATCATTGCATTGAAATCGTATAGTAATTTTAAATTAGTAATTATCTTCTTTAAGGGGTAGGTTTTGCGGGGACATTTCGTTTATGCCTGCTTATTTCAATCTTTCTTTGTATCTTTTCTTTTACCTTAATATTGTTTAATGCTCCACTAGAAAGGTATTCATCAAGTTGGGCATAGGTTATTCCCATTTCCTTTTCATCAGTCTGGCCAACCCATAATCCTGCAGAAGGAGGTTTATTGATAATGTTTTTCGTAACACCTAAATATTTTGCCAAATCAACAACCTGGCTTTTTAATAAATTTCCCAATGGTAATATATCTGCAGCACTATCTCCATGTTTAGTAGAATATCCCACCATTATCTCACTTTTATTGCATGTACCTACGACCAGATAATTTAAGCAGTTTGCGTAATAATATAAACTGATCATTCTTAGTCTTGGCTTTATATTTGCTTTTGCGATAGTATCATCAAACTCTCCTTCTCCTATATTTTTCGCTAACAAAGAAGATAAATGATCGTAAATTGTAGATAATTCGATAATTTTGTAATTAATTTTAAACTTTTCAATTAATTCTCGAGCATCCTGAACGTCCTCACTTATACTATGACATGGTAAAATTAAAGCAAGACTATCCTTTGGAAATATTTTTTTACACAATACAGCTATAACTGCGGAATCTATACCTCCACTTAATCCATATATAACACCGTTAGCCTTTGCATCTTTCACTTGTTCTTCAATCCAAGCAGTTATTTTTTCGATAATTTTTTCCATTTTTTAATCACCCTCTTAATGATTTCTTAATTAATTCAGTTTTTTTAAATAATCAATATAAATTAATTCACTCTCTAAACTATTTATCAACTTTCATATAAGGTTCTGTTTAAGTTTGCCTCTTATAAAAAATAATCATTTTAAGACTTAAATAATACTTCCCCCCTATGTTTTGACCACCATAAAAAAATCCCGGCAGCTTCCTAC
>CBFCZX010000108.1:0-5556 GCA_965602765.1 uncultured Atribacterota bacterium
GAGGTTCATCGTTTCCCAAGATACTGCATTCTATTTCTCTTGCATCCTCTATTCCTTTCTCGATTAATATTTTTCTATCATAACTAGCTGCCAAATCAATGGCTTCTTTTAATTCATCTTTTTTATGTACTTTCGTGATACCTACGCTCGAGCCCAAATTAGTAGGTTTTACAAATAAAGGATATGTGATTTTTTCATTAATCATATCCAATAAAGTGTCTGTCTGATTGTACCAATCTTTTCTCTTGATACTGACCCAATCCAAAACAGGTAAACCTTTCTGTTTAAATATAGTTTTCATTAATTCTTTGTCCATGGATATTGCGGAAGCAGCTACTCCGGCTCCAACATAAGGTATATCCGCCAATTCCAGCATGCCCTGTATGGTACCATCTTCCCCGAAAGGACCGTGCAATACCGGGAAAATAACATCAATGTCACTTTTTATAAAGGATTTATTTCTATTTTTGTTTGAATTACACTTTATTTTCACCAATGATTTAGTAGAAAAATCATTTAGTAATACCATGGTACTTTTGCCTTCAATCTTACCGGAATCAAGCGCAAGCGTGCTTTCTTCGGGTGAAATCCATTTCCCTTTTTTTGTAATTCCGATAGGAACGATTTCGTATTTTTCTTTATCGATTGCCTCTATAATGGATACTGCGGAACAATATGAAACTTCATGTTCCCCGGACTTACCTCCGAATATAATTCCCACTCTGATTTTTTTTTCTTTCATAGAAAACCTTTCTTTTCTGTATGTAATTTTTATGTCTATCAATGAATTCATTTAATACACAATCATTATAAACTATTATTTTAAAGCTTTATCGTATTCCATCGTATGCCACTCGATAAACTTGGCATTTTTCAGTTTGACAATAAAGTCGTTAGATATTCAATCATCTTTAAAATTTTTTTTCAGCTTGTCTAATCTATGCCTAATTTCTCTTTCAAACCCTCTCTCTGAAGGATAATAATATTTTTTTCCTTTCAATTCTTTGGGCAAGTGTTCCTGAACGGTATACCCTTCTTTGAAATTATGAGCATATTTATAATCTTTTCCATATCCCAAGTCTTTCATTAATGAAGTTGGTGCATTTCGAATAACCAGAGGAACCGGTAGCGGTCCCCATCTTTTAATATCATCCCTGGCCATCTTGTATCCCGTATAAAGGGCATTACTTTTAGGTGCGCATGCTAGATAGGTGGCTGCCTGAGTTAAGGCCAGGTTTCCCTCAGGCATTCCGATAAATTTGACTGCTTCCATAGCTGCAACCGCCACCTGAATTGCCTGCGGATCAGCATTCCCAACATCTTCGGACGCAAATCTTACCAATCTTCTGGCTATATAAAGCGGATTTTCACCCGCTTCCAACATACGAGCAACCCAATAAAGGGAAGCATCAGGATCAGAATCACGCATACTTTTATGCAGAGCAGATATAATATTATAATGTTCTTCGCCTGTTTTATCGTACCTCAAACACCTTTTTTGTACCACATCTTCAATAACCTTTATGTCTATTTTTCGAATACCTTGATTATCCGGTTTAGTGGTTTTCACCGCAAAATCCAAGATATTCAGAGCAATCCGGGCATCCCCATAAGCAAGTTCAGTGATAAATCTTAAAGTTTTTGGAGGAATATTTACACGATATTTGCCTAATCCTTTTTCCTTGTTTTTCAAAGCACGATTTAATATCAACTCCAGTCCCTCATCAGATAAAGGATCTAAAACATAAACGTTAGAACGTGATAAAAGAGGTGAAATAACTTCGAAGGAAGGATTTTCGGTGGTTGCCCCAATCAAAATTATCGTTCCGTCTTCTACAAAAGGTAAAAAAGCATCCTGTTGTGCTTTATTAAATCGATGAATTTCATCTACAAATAAAATCGTTCGCTGGTTCTGATATCGACTTCTGTCTTGTGCTTCTTTGATAATCTTTCGTAAGGCAGGCACGCCGGAAACGACTGCACTGAAAGATACAAAATGTGTTTTTGTCATGCCTGCAATAATCTTGGCCAAAGTAGTTTTTCCCGAACCGGGAGGTCCCCAAAGAATAATTGATTGCAATTCATCATTTTCTATGGCTTTTCTTAGCGGTTTGCCCGGAGCGATTATTTTCTCCTGTCCGATAAAATCTTCCAATTTTACAGGTCGAATTCTATCAGCGAGAGGAAAATAATTAGATTGTTTTACTTCATTTTTTTCGAATAGATTCATTATTCTCGCCTGACATTGATTGCTCTTCTTTCATCGATTCAAACTCATCCCGAAGAATGGACATTAATATTTCGTTGTGATATTTACCTTGGTAGAAATGGCTTTTTCTTAAAGTTCCATCTTTTTTAAATCCGCATTTTTCGTAACAACGAATTCCCCTCGGATTATATTCAAAAACCCAAAGATATATACTATTTAAATTCATCTGATAAAATCCGTAATCGAGAACCATTCTTATTGCCTCTGTTCCATAACCTTTTCCCCAATCTTTTTTATTCCCGATAACAATTCCTAATTCCGCATTTCTATTTTTCCAATCGATATGAACAAGGCTGATTTGACCAATATATTGTCTTTCCATGTTTTCGATAACCATATTTTTTTGTTCGTCATTTTTAGACATCATTTTTTCTAAATATTTTTCTTCCTCTAAACGGGAAACCGGGAAAATAAGTGAACTTAAATATTTGGTCACTTCCAAATTATTTATCCACTTCATGATTTCATCTAAATCGCTTTCTTTAAGAGGCCTTAGATTAATTAATTTTCCTTGAATCATTTTTATACCTCCCTTAAATAATGATTTTAAATGGCTTTCAGAATTATTCTTTATATATTTTTTTTATTATAGCAGGATTTTTTATTTTTTTGTATAATATATTGTTAGAGGTGTTGCTAAATGAAAAAGAAATTAAAGATTGCCTGTCTACAAATAGAAGCAAAAGAATACAAAGACAGAGATCAAACAGAGAAAAATATTTTAAAGATGATTGATGTTGCAAGTAAAGGGCATCCCCAATTGATGGTTTTACCGGAAGCGGCTTATCCGGCCTACTTTCTGTCTCCACTCATAGTAAAAAATGTCAACGAGTTTTATCTCTCAACATTAAAATTAATTGAAAAAATAAAAAGAAGAGCAAAGAAGTATCATTGCTATATTGCTTTAGGTTTTGTAGAAAATGATTTAAAAGAAAAAAAACTCTACAATGCAGCTTTGCTGGTGAATCCCGAAGGTAAAGAGATTTCCCGAACTCGAAAATCCTTTCTTTGGCATTTTGATTCCGACTGGTTCTCCGAAGGAGACAATTATCCGGTTGTAGAAACAGATATCGGTAAAATTGGAATGTTTATTTGTGCAGACGGTCGTCTTCCGGAAATCCCACGTTGTTTATGTTTAAAAAGTGCAGATATATTGCTTGATCTAACTAATTGGGTTACAGGCGGTTTTGATGAAAAAAATCTAACTAATCCCCAGGCAGAATATATGGTACCTGTTCGTGCTTTGGAAAATCACGTATGGATCATTGCCGCGAACAAAGTTGGCATGGAGGCAAACAGCATACTCTATTGTGGAAGAAGCGCAGTTTTTACACCTCAGGGCGAAGCTGCCAAAATGGCTTCATCTCACAATGAGGAAATAATCTTTTACGAAATTCCTTTAAAATTTTCAGAAAATAAATTAATTGAACATGCCATTAATATCAAGAAGGATAGAAGACCGGAATTGTACAGTGAATTAGTTCATCCGACGAACAATAATCCAATTTATTCTATAATACAGAAAAAAATATCGATTCCAAATGTATCTCTCTTTACAGCAATTGTACAAATAGACTCTAAAAATGATATCAAAGATTATCTGGAAAAAATAACATATTGCATAGAAAATCTCATGAGGCAGGATGTTGAGCTGATTGTTTTTCCGGAAAACAATTTCTGTTTTCCAGAAGACGGAATAGAAATTATTGAGAGAATTTGCAAAACAATTCAGAATAACGTGGTAATGTGTGCCGTAACCGTTATTGAAAAATTAATAAAAAATTACTACAAAACGACTTACCTGCTTAATTCCGGGAAAATAATCGGAAAATACCGAAAAACTCATCTTGAAGTTGGTGAAAAAGAACTATTAACTCCCGGTGATTTAGGTTTACCTGTTTTTAAGACCTCCGGTGGAAATATAGGAATCATGCTCGGATATGAAGGATTTTTTCCGGAAATTGCCCGCACGCTCACTTTAAAAGGAGCTGATATTATTATCTGGCCATCTAAGTTCGATAATGACCAACAGATAAAAATCAGCCGGAGTAGAAGTGCGGAAAATAAAATATTTATTGCATGCTCAAATTCTATTTCCGGAAAAGGGAATGGACATAGCCTGATTACTTCTCCTTCGGGTAATATCATGGCAGCCTGTTTGAAAAATAAAGAGCAATCAAATATAGCTTCTCTTTATTTACAGCTCTCTCGAAATAAAAATATTGTTCCCCACACCGATGCAATATTAAACAGAAATCCAAAAAGTTACCAAAGTTTAGTTAAAAAGAAAGGGGAATAAAATTGAGAACCGAACTTATTGTTAACCTGACTTCCGGAGGTGGAAAGCCCAGACAACAGCTTGATGCCATTTTAAAATATTTTAAGGAAAACCGATTTAAATTTGTCATTAGTTATACCCATCAGCAAAAAGATGGCATTGCCCTGGCAAAAAAAGCATCTGATAGTGGTGTTGAACAAATTATTTCTGTCGGCGGAGACGGCACCATCAACGAAATCATTAATGGCATTATGCAGTCAAAAAATCATCCTATTTTGGGGATTATTCCTCTTGGATGGGCAAATGATTTTATTAAAAGTGTAAATATTCCTTCCGACCCTATCGAAGCATGTAAAATCATACTTAACGGGAATCAAAGAAAAATAGATTTGGGATTAATAAATAACCAAACATACTTCGCAAATATTTGCGGCATTGGCTTTGATGCAGAAATTGCCCTCCTTGCCAATCAAATGAAAAACAGGCATCCTCACTGGAATATTTTAAGTGCTTTTGTTTATATATTTGCAACTATCAGAAAGCTGCTTGCTCCTTTCTCCTACCATCCGGTAAATATAAAGATAAACCAGGAAGAAATAACAACAAAAATATTATTTATTGCAATAGGCATAGGAAAAATTTATGGTGGCAAATTCAAAATCACCCCTAATGCTGTCGTGGATGATGGGCTTTTAGATATTTGCCTGGTTAAAAATTTAAATAGACTAAAATATCTTGCCCTTATCCCTCAGGCAATTAAAGGAACTCATGAAAAAGTAAAGGGAGTGTATTTTTTTAAAACAAAAGAAATCGTTGTTCAATCAGCAAAACCTATTATGGCACAGGTTAGCGGAGAAGTTATTAAAGAACAAAAAGAATTTAAAATCAATATATTACCGAAATGCTTAAAATTAATAGCCCCTTGATCTGGGGGATTAGCTTATTATTTTATTTTAGAGCTTATATAAGTGAATAGATCAACACCAAAAAGTGCTATTGAACTACTTTA
>CBFCZX010000109.1:0-5523 GCA_965602765.1 uncultured Atribacterota bacterium
ACTCAGAATAAAATCTTGTATAAACAAAGAATGAATGTATTTGTCAATCAATCACAGTTATAAATGTAATTTAAAACGACAAGCATTCAGTATCATTTTTACAAATAGATAGTCTATGGAGAAAATAATGATCAATTATAATTGTATAATAAAAATTTTTAGATGTTAAAAGGATGGAAAGTTCAAGATGATTTAATCCATTCATGAAATTATGAAAAGCTTTTCTAAGTTTTATTCATTTCTATTTCTTTGCATTAGTTGCCGGTGATTCGCTTGGTATATAACCACTGTTTTTCAAACATAGTAAAATTACTACTGTTTGTAGGGATAAATCTTAAGATAATACTTCTATGTTCTTGAATCTTATTTTTATTATTATATGATTCATGTTGAAATTACTTTTAAACAGTATACCCTTGTAATATGAATTAATTTTGAATCTTCCGCTTTGTTTAACCTGGTAACTTATTTATTGATAAATTTAATTGAGATTTAATCTTTAGAAATCCGAAATTTTATCTGATATATCTTTTACGTAAATTGTAAGGTAAAATATTAAGTGATTTTCTATATTTTGCTACAGTCCGTCTTGCAATAATAATCTTAGATTTCAGATAAAGCAAATCTACGATCTTTTGATCACTCCAGGGATGTAAGAGATTTTCTGTCTCAACGAGATTTTTAATCATTTTTTTTATTTTATCAGATGCGATGTTATTTTCACTTGCATTTTCAATCCCCTTGGAAAAAAGATACTTCATTTTTATCAGTCCCCTTGAAGTTTGAATATGCTTATTATGGATTGCTCTAGAAACTGTAGATTCATGAATATCTAATTTATATGCAACCTCTTTCAGTGTAAGAGGTTTTATAAATAAAATACCTTTATCTAAAAAATCTCTTTGGTAATTGATTAAGGTTTCTGCAATTCGATAGATTGTTTTTCTTCTCTGTTCTATGCTTCTCATTAATAATTTTGCAGAATTTATTTTTTCTTCAATATATTCTTTCGTTTTTTTGCTATCTCGCCGCAAATCATTCTTTTTTTTGATGGGTCTGTTTTTATTCATTAAAAAAGATTCATTGTCCCTGTCCAAGATTCTTTTATATTGGTAATTGATTCTTATTCTTGGAAAATAAGAATCATTCTCCATGATAACATACTCACCATTTTCTCTTTTTTTAACAATTAAATCGGGAATTATATATTTAGTTTCAGTTAAACTTGGAATCTGCCGCCCCGGTTTAGGATCAAAATTTTTCTTAATGAAGTCTGCCATTTTTTGAATTTCAACAATGGATACATCTAAATCTTTTGCAATTTTTCTGAAGGATTTTTTTGCTAAATCGGGTAAAAAATGTGTGATGATTTTTCTTAATTTTTTATTATTGAAGCCAAGAAGTCTTTCTTGGATTAATAAGCATTCTTCTAAATTTCTCGCACCGACTCCTGGAGGATCAAATTTTTGAATTAATCTTAATATTTCTAAAATTCTGCCTTCATCGATATTAATATCCCTTGAAATGAGTGCTAAAGATATTTTTAGATAACCATTTTCATCGATATTGCCAATGATATATTCCCCAATCTTGCAATCTAAAGTATTGTGGATTTCTGTTCTTAATTGTAGCAGAAGATAATCTTGTAAAGATTCCTTGTAACTTAAAATGTTTTCAAGTTTACTCTCTGAGTTTATATTTGATTTTATTGAAGAAGATGAAAATTCTTTTTCCCCGAGATAGCTCAACAAATCACTTATATTCTCTTGTTCCTGATTTTTGTTCTGTTCATTTTTAACTGTGCTGCTGTTTTCATCTTCTTTTTTAAATTCGTCCGGTTCTTTATTTTTTATTGAATTTAACTCTAATAATGGATTTTCAATAAGTTCTTTATTAATTAAATTTCTAAGTTCGACTATATTTAACTGAAGTATATGGATGGCTTGATATAATTGTGGAGTTAAAATTAATTTTTGTTTTTGCTTCAATGATAATTCATGTTTCATCTCGAAGTCTCGCTTTTGCTAAGCTTACATCATACTATCGTCAATAAGGTTTCCGGATCAAATATATGTGTCTTTTTCATATCAATCACCACTTCCATACTTTCTTCCACTTTGACTTGGGTCTGCGAATCCATCTTACCGACCAGAGAATGTTTTCCGATAGTCAGGTAGATAAATATCTCTGCTCCCAGTGGTTCAATAACCTCCACTTTAGTTTTTATGGCATCACCCGTAATATCATTGGGTGCGTACTTCTTGTCATATAAGTCCTCCGGTCTGATGCCAAAGATAACTTTTTTTCCAGTATAGGGTTTGAGTTTAGCATGATTTTTTGTGTCAGTTTTCACCTTGAAGCTCTCAGCATCAATGATGTAATTTTCTCCTTCTTTTACCAGGTTGGCTTCTACAAAGTTCATGGCCGGGGATCCGATAAAGCCGGCGACAAATTTATTGGTTGGTTGTTTGTATACATCAAGAGGAGAACCTGATTGTTGCAAACGCCCGTCGTTCATAATGAAGATACGGCTAGCCATGGTCATGGCTTCTACCTGGTCATGGGTCACATAGATGATGGTGGCTTCCAAGCGACGGTGCAGTTTGCTGATTTCAGCCCGCATGGCCACGCGGAGTTTGGCATCCAGATTGGAAAGCGGTTCATCGAAGAGAAAGACTTTGGGTTTTCTAACGATGGCTCTGCCCACTGCCACCCTTTGCCTTTGTCCTCCGGACAATTGTTTGGGTTTTCGTTTTAATAAATTTTCGATACCTAATATTTCGGCAGCTTCCTCTACCCTTTGGTCGATTTCTTTTTTGGGAAATTTACGCAGTTTTAAGCCAAAAGCCATGTTGTTGTAGACATCCATGTGGGGATACAGGGCATAATTCTGAAAGACCATGGCAATATCCCGGTCTTTGGGCTGGACATCATTGACCAGACGGTCTCCGATATAGATCTCTCCCGAGGTGGCTTCTTCCAATCCTGCGATAGCACGTAAGGTGGTCGTTTTACCGCATCCGGAGGGACCCACCAAAACGGCAAATTCCTTGTCCTTTATCTCAATATTTAAATCATCGACAGCGATGACATCTTTAAATTTCTTAGATAAGTTTTTCAATATGACATTTGACATTTCTTGCCTCCTCTTTATTCTTTTGATAGATTACTTATTTACTTGCCTTTTAAATCAATTTTTATTATAATTCATCAGCAATCTGATTAATTCTTCTTAATCGGTGATAGATACCGGATTTTGTAATTTTAAAATCAGTTTCTTCGGATAGTTCCTGTAGACTTGCATAAGGCAACTTTTTCCTTAGCTTTGCAATTGAAACTAATTTTGTTGGTATATTTTTAAATCCAACTTTTTTTTCTATCATATCTATGCTTCTTAATTGTTTTGCCGCGGAGAGAACTGTTTTATCAAGATTTGCTGTTTCACAATTCACCAGTCTATTTACTTTGTTTAACACATCTTTCCTAGCTCTTATATCCTGAAAATATAATAATGCATCCTGAACTCCCAATAATCTCATAAACTCAAAAATACTGTCACCTTTTTTTAAATATACTACCCATTTCTTTTTCCAGTAACTTATTCTGGAATTCAAATTAAAGGAATTTAAAAGGCGCTGTATAAATTCTGCATTTTTTTTGATGTGTAAAGATATTTCTAAATGATACATTTTTTCAGGGTCATTTACAAATCCATTCACCAAAAATGCGCCCCTTAAATATGACTCCCTGGAAAAAAGTTTGTCAATTCTCATTTTTTTTTGATAGACCAATTTACTGCTTTTAGTAGAGTTGAAATTACCTTTTAAACCAATCTCATTTAAAATATTTTTAATGTTTTCTTTGGATAAAATTTCAACAGCATATTGCTTTCTTTTAAGCCCTGTTTTTTTTGTTTTGACCACAGGATATATTCCAAAAATATTTTTTGATAAATTGTAAAATTTTCGGGTAGTTGCTGAATTTTCAAAATCGATGGTTAAAAAATAATCTTGGTTCTTTTTACTAAAATTTCCCTTTAAAATTAAAAAAGCTAGTAATTCATCTTTTTGTGCAGAGATATCTTCCGGTATGATTCTGGCAATTTCATTTTTTACGCGATAAGAAAATAACATTTTTTTCTTTCTCTTAAATTATTTTAAAAACTCCAAAACTGTTTAATACTTTCCATTATTTTACCTTAAGTAATCGTTTTTTTCAAAAACAATTTTTCTTTTAATATATCCGATTCATTATACAACAATTCACCTTTAAACAATAATCTTATTGTTCGGACGTTTTTCTTTCTTTTTTAATATCACGATGTTTTATAAATGTTTTATAGCCTCTTGATTGTAAATGTTTTGCCAATTCATCGATTAGAACAACAGACCTATGTCTTCCTCCAGTGCATCCAAAGGCAATTGATAAATATGTTTTTCCTTCTCTAAGGTAATACGGGATTAAATCTTCTGTCAAGTTAAAATATATTTTCATAAATTTTTGAGTAATATTAAAATCGGTGACATATTTTTGAATTTGTTGATTTGTTCCGGGTAAAGATCTCAAATTTTCGATGTAAAATGGATTAGGAATAAATCGTACATCGAAAATCAAATCAACATCAATGGGTATGCCATATTTATAACCAAATGAGATAAGGGTTAGCTGAATATTCTGTGATTTTTGCTTAATGAAATTCCGCAACAGCTCATTACTTAATTGTTTGGGAGTTAAATCTGAAGTATCAATGATTAAATTTGCGATTGAACGAATTTCTTTTAATCTTTTTCTTTCTTCTTTTATATTTTCCAATATACTATCAGATATGCTTAAAGGATGTTTTCTTCTTGTCCCTCCAAACCGGTGGACCAATACTTCATCACTTGCTTCAAGATAGAATATTTCAGTATTAATTCCCAATTCTTTTAAATGATTTAATGAAGCAAATAAATCTTCAAAAAATATTCCGCCTCTTATATCAATCACTAGAGCAATTTTGGAAAGCTTTCCTTTTGATCTTAAACAAATTTCCGCAAATTTGAAAATTAATTGGGGAGGTATATTGTCAACACAAAAAAAGCCGGAATCTTCAAAACATTTAATAGCTATGCTTTTCCCTGCTCCCGACAGACCGGTGATGATAACAAACCTGGTCTTATCCATCTATTCCCCCCATATAGTCATTAATAAAATCACCATAAGTACAATTTTTCATCCATCTGCGTAAAAAAACAAGTTATAATAGTAAACTTATCCTATTAGCAAGTTATCAATTAATTAACTGGACTGTTTAATTTCTTTAAATTTATTCATTTGTCTAATTAAAACTAATCGAGTAACTATATATCTATTCTTTATGTTATCCTATATTTCCTTTATTATATATTTCAATGCTGATTGATTTTGTTTTTTTTCTCAACTAGCAAACTAATTTCCTAATCATTAACTCATCAATCTACTAATTCAATAGTTGGCAAATTCTATAACTTGCTGATTCTTTAATTAATTCTTAAATTTGTTAAT
>CBFCZX010000110.1:0-5493 GCA_965602765.1 uncultured Atribacterota bacterium
GAAAATTTAATTTTATTGTCACACCGATTTCTAGAATAATAAAGATATAAATCTGAAAATCCTTTTGATATCTATAGGTAACTAAATTAAATATATCTATTAAAAAGGGATTCATTATGAAATTAGAAAGATTGACTTGGGTAGAAGTAAAACAATATCTGGCGTATAAGAAAAGTATAATTATACCTGCAGGAACGTGTGAACAGCATGGTAAACATTTACCCCTAAACACTGATACAATTCTTACTGAGTGTATTGCTGATTTTTTATCAGGAGAAACCGGGATTATCACTGCCCCAACTATAAATTATGGTGTTAATTTGCCTTGTGATCGGTATTATTCAGGAACAAACAGTTTAACAGAACTTACATTGCGAAAATTATTATCTTCCATAATGGAATGGTGGAAACTGCAAGGATTTAATAAGTTCTATATTTTATCTGCCCACGGTGATATCTTTCATTTAAAAGCATTAAGCGAAATTGATAAGATGAATGTTCGTGTGTTGGAATTGTATGATTTGGCCATAGATGATATTTTGGAAAAACAGAAAAAGGCGAAACATGCCGGAGAAGTAGAAACTTCACTGATGCTGTTTTTATATCCTGAAATCGTTCGAAAAAATATGATAAAGGATTATGAGACATCTTTTTCAGTATTTAAAGATTACCTGGAACATAAAAAGACCGAACCTATTGAGGATTCACCGGGTTGTCAAGGGTATCCCTCAAAAGCTACAAAAGAAAAGGGAAGAATCATCTTTTCCCGCATGAAGAAGAAGGCATTAAAATGGATTAAGGACAATTAACAGAATGGAAGAAATATACTAGTTATCTGTAATGTTATAAAATTATTTAGTGTAGTAGGCTTTCAAAGTACAATAAACACAAAGTAATAATTTGACGCCCAGGTCATTAAAGTAGTGGAACAATGTTTATTAATAAAATAAGATATTGAGGAGAGCTTTCAGGCTCAATAAGGATTGGATTATAAGAGATATAAAAAGAGTCAAGCGGTCTAAAGATGAAGCAAAAATCAGCTACAACAAATTGAACAAATGATATGATTTATTAGAGGACAAACAAAGCTTGAGCTTTAGGTGTACTATGTTTGTAAAGGCGTTGAGATTAACGATACATTGTTTGCACAGCTCGGAAAGTGTATTATTAACAATTTCATAAAATGAATAAATTTTACAAAAAAGCTAAAGATAAAATTAAAAATTATAATATTTTTTATATTTTATTAAAAACTATTAGAGATTACATTTTTTATTTTATAAATAAAATTTCTAATTACAGATTAGAAAAAATAATATTTTATAAAAAAGTAGGATATAAATTAAATCTTAAAAATCCAAGGTCTTTTAACGAAAAAATAATTTGGAAAAAAATTAATGATAGAAATCCTTTGTTGCCTATTACAACTGATAAATATAAAGTACGTTCTTATATCAAAAAAGTGTTAGGAGAAAAAAAAGCAAAAGAAATATTAATCCCTTTATTGTATGTAACCGATAAACCAGAAAACATTCCTTTTGAAAGGCTCCCTTCTCCTTTTATTATTAAACCAAATCATGTTTCCGGGTCAAATATAATTGTAGAAAACGGTGTTTTTAATAAAAAAGAGATTATAATAACTTGCAGAAGATGGCTTAAAACTTTCTATGGCCTGGATATGCTTGAATGGGCATATCAGTCAATAAAAAGAAAAATTATTATTGAAAAATTACTATTTGATGATGACGGGATGATTCCAAAAGATTTTAAATTTAATATATTTCACGGAAAATGTAAATTAATTTTTGTTGAATTCGATAGAATGGGCAATCTTTCTCAAAGTTATTTTGATGAAAATTGGAATTTTCTACCAGTGAAAAAAACAATTCGCCCGCAAGGTCCAAAAATAAGAAAACCAAAAAACTATGAAATAATGCTAGAATTAGCTGAAAAAATTGCAAATGATTTTGATTATGTTCGTGTAGATTTATATAACATAAATGGGAAAATATACTTTGGAGAGTTAACTCATTATTCTGCAAGCGGAAGAGGGAAATTAGAACCAAGTTTTTTTGATTTTAAATTAGGAAAATATTGGAAAATAAAACCAAAATATTGGGAAAACAAATGAAAATAAGAGATTTACATATATGTTCTTTTATATTTTTTCATTTGAATTAATTTTTGTGACAGCGAGGGTCGGTTTACATTAAATTGTTCTGCCATTTTTCCTCTAGATGTACCCGGTAAATTGCTAAAGTTTTTTGTTTCTCAGCCGAAACCTATATTCCTGGTCTGGCTACGGGGATATTTGGTTTTTTAATGGACGATAAAAATAAAAAAGTAAAAAGGAGGTTATCATTTATGAAGAATTTCGATTTAAATAGTATTAATGGTCACAAGTATTTGGCCGGGAAATTTGATAAAGTTATTTTACCGGTGGGTTCTGTAGAAAGACATGGGGACCATCTTCCTATCGGGACAGATACTATGGTAGCTTATGAGTTATCCATGCTGATTGCGGAAAAAGTAGACAATCTCTTGGTGCTTCCCCCAATTACCTATGGGGTAAGTGGACATTATGCGTCTTTTCCACCTACTTTAAGCATAGAAGCAGATACTATGATAAGAATATTGGAGGATGTATTGAAATCAGTAATTCGTCACGGATTGAAGAAAATAATAATTCTAAATGGACATGATGGAAATATTTCTCCTATTGAAATTGCTGCCAGGAACATAAAAGTGATTTATCCGGAGGTAAAGATAGCTGTGCAGAATGACTGGTGGATTGTTGCAGGGAAATTGTTACCACCTGATACCTTTGAAGTATGGGATGGATTAGGCCATGCCGGCGAAGGAGAAACGTCGATAATGTTAGCATTACATCCCGAATTAGTCGAAATGCAATACGCAAAAGGAAGAGTTCCCAAAGATCTTCCAGAAAATATGGAAATAAAATGGCTTTTCAGTGAGTTAACTTCTGTGGGAGCAACTGGTGACCCTACCAAGGGAACCGAAAGAAAAGGGAAGATGATGAAAGAAGTTTTAGTGAAATCGGTAGTTGATTTTATAAAAAAAATGGATGCAGTAGACTGGAAATATGAACTTCTTAAGGATTCTAAATAACTTAAAACTAAAAAAGTGTTTTAATTATGATTTATTAGAGGCGTAAAAGTAACAATAAATTATAGTAATTTTCTTTTACTCCATTATCATAAAATGAATTAGATCAAGAGAAGACTGAAATGGAGAAAAAAAGCGGATTTTATTAATATTTTTTTGGATAGAACATACATCGATCTGTCAATCAATGAGGAGTCCCGGGGTTTGATATACAGTAAAGCAAAATAGATATTACATTTTCATCATATATTAAATTGTACTAAGCTCGAGTTATCTTTACACTTTCACTTAAAATAAAATTGGTCATGCATGTGATCAGTTCTTTGGCAACGTCACTCAGTTATCAGTAATAAAACGGATGAAAATTGTGTTCGTGCAGTCAAGTCAGTTTAAGCAAAACAAAAATGTAAAAATGGTTAGGTTTTGAAATGTAAAAAGAAAGAATAATGAGGTTATACCTTAATAGTATGACCTCATTATTCTCCAAATCAAAATATTTGATAAGGATGATTGAGAAAGATTTTCAAGGATAAATAGTTATTCCCCGAAAAACTTCATCCATGACATTTTTAGAACAATAATTTAATTCCCGATATTGAAACAGCGCTATAGATTAAAAGTAAACCCATGGCAATATTAAAAGGTCTTCGATACCTTGATAAAAACTTTTCGAAAAAAACACCAAAAAGCGCCCAACACGAGGTAGATATAAATGCAATCAATGCTAAAGAGAATGAAAATATTATTAAAGAAAAATCCGATCGATAATAGGGAATGATAAAATTAGAGACAACGGTGATTCCATATAGAATGACTTTCGGATTCACAAATTGTAACGTCATTCCGGTATAAAATGAGTTTAACCTTTGATTATTGGTGTTTTTCTTTGCTGAATTTACCATAATGATAAAAGCAAGATAGAGCATATAACCTGCACCCAGAATCCCCATAAATATTTTTACTTTTGGCAGCATATTAAATAAGAATAGATTAAAATAGCAACTTAGAATCATAATGACCACAAATCCGCTAAATATGCCGAGAAGAAAATTTAAGGTCTTCTTATAGCCGAACTGAGTCGCGTTGACCATTGACATGATATTATTGGGCCCCGGAGTAAAGGTAACTACCAACACATAAGATAAAAATGGCATTAATTCAAACATGGATTTTCCTCCTGTAATTTGTATGTTATAATATACATAACGTACAATATAGCATGAGATTTTCTATATTATACACTATGTGCATTATATTGCACAATATGTTTGAGGTAATATTTTTGAAAAAATTAAATTTAATCATGGCAAACAATCTAAAAATGATCAGAAAAGAGAAAAAATTAAGCCTGGATAAGGTAGCTCGTTTAACCGGTATCAGTAAAAGCATGCTAGGGCAGATCGAAAGAAAAGAAACCAATCCGACTATAACCACAGTCTGGAAAATAGCCAACGGATTGAAGATTTCTTTTACTTCACTTATTAAAGAAAAAGAAAATACAACTCAAGTCATTTCAAAAGAACACATCAATCCTTTAATAGAGAATGATAATAGATTCCGTCTGTATCCGATTTTTCCTTTTAACGAGAATACAAGCTTCGAAATCTATATCGTGGAACTGGAACCGGGGGCCATACTGGAAGCAGAAGGACACGGAAGGGGTGCACTTGAATATATCACTGTTTTTGAAGGCTGCCTGACGATTCAGGTAGATGATAAAAAATATGAACTTCCACAAGGAAATGCTATTAAATTTGATGCAAACAAGCCTCATATTTACGAAAATAGATCCGATAGTTTGGCTATTTTAAATATGACCATTTATTATTCTGAAAAATATTGAACAATTTGCAGTAAATGATCTTTCTTTGATAAAAAGAGAAGGTGAAAAAATGCCCAGTCTGATGCCCGGGAAACCGGGAACAAAGGAAGCTTTTGGTATATCCAAAGTTCATCATGATTACACCATTGTAATTCCTCCCAAGGCGATTCAGCATTACCATATTACCGAACCTGATTATATTCTTCTCATCACCGGACATCGGGGGAAAAGTGGTCTCGGGATGATAAGAAAAGAGGCCGGCTTAAATTCGATATTTAAAAAATATATCGAAAAGGTAAAACAAATGGAAAAAATCTATTGGCTGAATGAAAGAGCCTTCACCATGCTTGAATTAAAAAATGGTAGAATAAAAACCAATAAAGATATACTCCAGGCTTTTTTAATCGATATTGGTGATAGGCTACTTGTTGTAAAAAGCACGACGGTTACCATGAGTTTTACACCGGTAGAAATATGGATAGACAATTTTAAAAAGCATGGTTTTACAGAAGCTATTGAGAACATGAAAAAGCTTGAAATATTTT
>CBFCZX010000111.1:0-5435 GCA_965602765.1 uncultured Atribacterota bacterium
TGTACCTCGATTTAAATGGACGAGTAATAAGATTTTGACTGCCGTTATTTTTTATCAAGAAAAAATATTATTCTCTCTTTTTCCATAAATCTGCTCTTTCCAAAACCTTCTGCACGCCTCCCGGACTAATTACTTTATGGTTGTTTTCCATGTTTATCACAGTTGCAATAGTTCTTCTTCCCCATTTGGAATTTTTCTTTTTTAATTCTATTGCTCTAAGGGAATATTTTTCTGGAATTCTACCTAAATTTTTTCGTATATGCTTCCTGGGATTTCTAATGCCTTCTAATCCGTTTTCTTTGTAGCGCCCATACCATTTTCGGAAAGTGTTCAAAGACGCTCCAGCTTTCTTGCAAGAGAGGATCATGTTGTGGGTTTTTAAAAAAGTATTGATTAAAAATTTTCTTTGTTTGAAAGTAGTAGTTTTTATAGATTTTTTAACTTTGTCCTCATTTTGCATATTTTAAACTTCCTAAAAAGTAGTTTTTATAGATTTGTTTAGAAAACGTTCACTATCTGCGTGACCACCAAATAGAAAACATTTTTAAAAAAAAGAAGGATATTAAGTTAAATCATAGAATAAGATATATAGATATATTGATATACTATTATATAAATTAATTAAAAATTTTTCAACTAAGTGAGGTAGGTGAGTTTCAATTAAGAACATAGGATTTGAATCTGTTATACCCCTATATGCTCAAATTAAATATTATATTAAAAAAAAGATAGAAATGAATGAATTAAAAATAGGTGATAGAGTTCCCTCAGAAGAAGAGTTATGCGAAAAATTTGATGTCAGCAAAATTACAGTAAAAAGAGCATTACATGATCTCGTCATTGAAGGCCTAATAATCAGAAAACAGGGGAAGGGTAGCTTTGTATCTAAACCCAACTATGAGGATAATTTTAATAAATTTTTTAATTTTGACAATTCGCATTCATGGCCACTTATTCAAGCTGAGCATAAAATTTTAGAATGGCGGTTTATTCAACTACCGAAAGAGATTTTTCGTAAAGCAAAATTTCTTGAAGATAGAAATGTTTTAGAAATAGTTCGCTTAAGAATTCAAAAGGGAGAATCGGTAGCATTAGATTATACTTATCTGCCCGAAAGTATCAGTAAATTTTTTAAAGGTAAAAGGACGTTATTTGAAAAACAGCTAGTCTATGATATTTTTAAAACTATTCCGGATATTTTATTAGATTATTCACGAATATCTATTAAACCGGTACTTGCTGATAAGACAAGAGCTGAAATATTGGGAATTAAAATAGGGAATCCATTGTTGTTGTGGGAAAGAACTACTTTTTCTAAAGATAAAGAAGTCATAGAATTTTCGAAATTTTTTACTCGTGGAGATAGATGTAATTATTATCTTGAATATAAACATTAAAAATATCAGTCTTTTCCTTAAATCTCTTCTGGTTTAATTTAAGAAAAATTTTATTAGATAAGACATTAATACATATATAATTTTAAAAAAACATCGAAATTTTTTATAAATCTGTATTTAAAAAGGTGAAAAAATGTTACCAGTTTTAAATTTATGGAAACAGATTAAAAAAATAGGAGAGTTTTTGTACAAACTTCAAAGTATCATTTTATTCATCATCATGCTAGGCATCACCATTTTAGTAACCGTTCAAGTCATCCTCCGCTATTGCTTGCACCATCCTTTAATGGGAATCGAGGAGTTATTATTATTCCCGACTATATGGCTATTCTTTCTTGGTAGCGCTAATGCCTCATGGGAACGCTCTCAAATCAGAGCCAGAATATTTGACGTTTTTCTTAAGTCGGTAAAATTAAAGAGTTTTTTAAATATTATCATGGCTTTTATTTCTTTCGGACTTTCGTGTTGGATAACTTATTGGTCGTATTTTTATTTTCTTTACTCTATTAAAGTGAAAAAAATGAGTGCGACTTTATTTATACCGCTGGTTTATGCAGAATGTGCAATTTTTTTTGGTTTTTTAATTATGACAATATACGTTTTTATAGAATTGATTGATTATATAATTAATTTTTCACAAGAATTTGGCGGTTATAGAAAATTATAAATATAAATAAGAGGTTAGCAATAAATGGCAACAATTATTATATTTGATTTACTGATTCTTATTATCTTGCTTTCTTTAGGCATTCCACTTCCTTATTGTTTTGGTGGTTCATTATTGTTTATGACTTTCTTTGAAAACATCTCCATGAAAGGACTTCTATTGTGGGGATTTAGTCAAGTGACCAATCCTATCTTACTGACAATACCTTTATTTATCCTTGCAGGGAGCTTGATGAGCGAAAGCGGCATAGCAAAATATCTTCTTAATTTTGTAAATTCCTTTATAGGAAGAATCAAAGGCGGATTAGGTGTTGTAAGCATTGTGACCTGTGCAATTATAGGTGCTATTTCGGGAAGCGGTTTTACTGGTGTAGCAGCAACCGGCCCAATTTTAATTCCTCAAATGGTTAAAGAAGGTTACCCGAGGGGTTATTCTACTGCATTAGTTACTGTTTCCTCAATCCTTGGATTACTGATTCCCCCAAGTACAATTATGATTATTTATGGGTGGGTGACCGAAACCTCAATTTTAGCTTGTTTTTTAGCAACCGTTGGCCCGGGACTTCTTATCGTTTTTTCATTTTCAATTATTAATTTAATTGCAGTTAAAAAAATGCCCTTACAACTCGAACCTCCATTAAAGCCAAAAGAAAGAATAAGGAAGATAACTGTTTGTACCTGGCAAGCAATTCCCGCATTATTAATGCCGATTATTATATTGGGAGGAATTTATGGAGGTATTTTTACTCCCACTGAAGCTGCAGCAGTAGCGGTCTTTATTTCAATTCCTATTGGCTTTATTATTTATAGAGGCCTAAAAGCGAAAAATTTTTATAAAACAGTTAAAGATTCCTCAACTTCTGTGGGAACAATTATGATTATGATTTTCTTGGCATTGATTCTTGGGCAATCGTATGTATGGTTAAGAGTTCCACAGGCAATTGTTAGTCTTATGTTTGGGATTACAACAAATAGATTTTTGCTTTTGCTGATGATCAATATACTCCTCTTTATTATAGGAATGCTAGTCAATGATGCTACTGGTATGGTGTTGGCAGCACCAATGTTACTTCCTCTTGTAAAAGAACTAGGAATAACCCCGGTTCAATTTGCTGCAATCATGGGCACCAATTTGGCAATGGGTGGAGTCACTCCACCTTATGCGAGTATATTATATTTAGGAATGAGAGTTGGAAAAGTCGAGTTTATTGAAATCTTAAAACCGACTTTAATGTTTATCTTTTTTGGATACATTCCGGTCGTTTTGGTTACAACTTACTGGGCTCCGTTGTCTCTATTTTTGCCACAATTGTTAGGTTTTGTTCGTTAGTAAATTATCACTAAAACTTCTTTTACGTGAAACAGTTGATGCTGCTAATAAAATTTTTTAAAATCGATGTTATTTTATATTCTATGAATAAGAATTTGAAGGAATTACAATGAAAAATAATGGCATTTCAATTTTAGGTGCAGGAAATGGTGGTCAAACCCTTGCGGCACATTTGGCAATTAAGGGCTGTGAAGTCTGTTTATTTGAACATCCAAAATTTAAAAAAAATGTTGAAAAAATATCTAAAAAAGGTGGGATTGAACTTTCAGGAAAACTAGTAGGCTTTGGAAAAATATCACTAGTAACTACTGATATAAAAAAAGCGATAACAGGTGCTTCGATTATAATGATTGTTGCCCCATCTTTTACTCAAAGAACATTTATAGAAATGGCGATACCTTATTTAGATGACTCACAAATTATCATGTTAATTCCCGGTAATTTTGGAGCTTTTGAAGTAAAAAAAATATTAAAAAAAAGCGGAAAAAATTTAACCATTGCAGAGACAAATACCCTTCCTTATGCCTGTCGAAAAATTGAAGAAGGAAAAGTAAATATTTGGGGAGTGAAATCTTACGCATCGATTGCTTCTCTACCGGCAAAAAACATTTTTAAAGTTATAAAAGACTTAAATGATTTCTTTCCCATTCCTCTCAAGCGTGTAAAAAATTCATTGGAAATTAGTTTTTCCAATCCAAATATGATTGTGCATTGTCCAACAATGATTCTCAATGCGGGAAGAATAGAATCTACAAAGGGGAATTTTATGTTTTATTGTGAGGGAATGACCAGATCGGTATGCAAAGTCATGGAAAAAATGGATGAGGAGCGAATGGAAATTGGAGAAAAATTAAACCTTAATTTAATATCTACACTTGAATGGCTAAAAATAACTTACCATCTTCAAGGAGAAAATTTATTTGAAGTCATATCTTCTAGTCCGGTTTACGGAGGACACGGACCAGACGCTCCGGGAACACTTACTCACAGATATATTACAGAAGATATTCCTCATTTATTAGTTCCGGTTGCTTCTTTTGGTCAATTATTAGGTGTTCCTGCAATAGCTTGTAAATGTATCATAAAGTTAGCTGCAATAATAAATAATACCGACTATTTTATTAGCGGAAGAAATCTTAAAACTTTAGGTTTATCAGGGATGTCAGTCAAGGAAATTTTAGCATCCATATAAATCAATACATAATATTAGTAAAATTTTATGTTTAATAAACAATTAAAAGGAAACAACTGATGAAATCCAATCAACGCGTATTAAGTATTTTTGATATATTGGGACCCATAATGATTGGTCCGTCAAGTAATCACACCGGGGGAGCAAATAGAATTGGCCAGATAGCGAGAATGATTCTGGGAGAAGAACCCACTCATGTTAATTTCTATTTTTACGGATCCATGGCTGAAACCTACAAAGGCCATATGACTGATTCTGCAGTGATTGCAGGATTACTTGGAATGGAAGTAGATGATGTCAGAATTAGAGAATCATTATCCATTGCTGATAAAAAAAATATAAAAATAAAAGTCTATACCCAAACTCTATCCGATAAAAATCCAAATACCATAGAACTAAGATTAAAATCAAATTCATACTCGATAAAAATTGTGGCAATTTCTATCGGGGGAGGTGAAATTATAGTAAGTAGCATTGATGAATTTGAAGTAAATTTTAGCGGGAACAAAAATATGGTTCTAGTGATACTTGATAATGATAAACCCGAAAACCTATTAAAAATAAGTAGTATGCTGAAAAAAAATATTATTGAGACAGAGATCATTCAAGGCAATAGCAGATATTTAGCCTGCTTTTATATTGACATCCTTCCGGCAGAAAATATATTAAAATCAATCAGCAAAATTAAGGATGTCAAGCATGTAAGGCTTGTCAAATCACTTTATTCTTACCGGTTAAAAAACAATGTTCCAGCATTTAAGACTATCCGGGAAATGTTATCTTTAGCCAAAACCCAGAATAAATCCCTTCCGCAAGTTGTCATTGATTATGAGTCAAGAAGAAGCGGTTT
>CBFCZX010000112.1:0-5386 GCA_965602765.1 uncultured Atribacterota bacterium
ATTGATTAGAAAATCATTTCTTACTTTAAATATGCGCCGAAATTAATATAAATAATTAAAAATCTTTTAACCATCATTTACCTGTTATGGTTAACGCCGATGCGGTGACAAAATGTATTAATTTTGCATTGTGAACACATCGGTGAAATCGGCTTGCAAATAGCCTGTCCATGAGTAACCAGATAAGGATTAAGGGAAATCCAGTATTTTTTCGGAAATAGCTTTTTTAAATCCTGTTCGGTTTCTACGGGAATTTTAGTTTTTAAAATTCCCAAACGGTTAGAAATACGATGGACATGGGTATCCACAGAAATTGAACTAATATTAAAAGCAGTACCTAATACCAGGTTCGCTGTTTTTCTACCAACACCCGGGAATTGAAGAAGTTCTTCCATTCTATCAGGAACGATATTATTGTACTTTTCTATAAGGAGAGAAGCGATAACTTTTATATTTTTCGCTTTTCTTCGATAGAAACCAACCGGATAGATTATTTCCATAATTTCCTGTTCGGACAATTGCGCTAATTTTTTCGGACTTGGCGCATGCAAAAACAATCTTTTGGCAATCACGGCAGTTAATTCATCTTTCGTTCGGGCTGAAAGGAGTGTTCCAATCAATACACGGTAGGGATATTCCTCTTTTTCTTTAATAGCCTGCATCAGGGGAAGCTGTCGATAAGTTTCATTAACTTTTTTTAAAGCTTTGATAAAATCGTCAATCTCAAATTTTTTAGCATAAGTGGTCAACATAAGTAAAAATATCCTTATAATATGGCAGGGCAATAGAAATTGCTTTCTGCTTTTTTTAAACAACCAAAGTCTTACCGGCCATCTTCCTGAAGTGGTGCCCCCAGCACTCAATTATTATTTTTCGAGCAGCAAAAAGTGCAATCTTTGAATCATCCAGGGAAGGAGCAACTTCCACCATATCAAACCCGATAATCGGTAAATCAATAAGACCATAAAGCAAATCCAACAATTCTCTACTATCCAAACCTCCAAATTTGGGTGTACCTGTGCCCGGTGCATAAGCAGGGTCCAGTACATCGATATCGATGGTCAAGTATACCTTTTTGAATTTTTTCATCTTTCTTTTTATCATAGTCAAGGATTTCTCGGTTCCCTGCCGGCGAAAATCCATTGCTTTGATGATATTTATCTTTTTATCCTTGATAAAGGATAATTCCTGGGATTCTATTGAGCGAATGCCTATAAAAAAGATATTATCAATACCAGCGACATTTTTTAAATCCAATGCTCTCCTCTCGGTGCATCCATGCGATAATCTATTACCGCCCATTTCATCACACAAATCGAAATGGGCGTCAAGATGAATGATACCGAGAGGCCCTTTAATCACACTGTCAATCCCTTTTAAGACAGGAATGGTGGTCGAATGGTCACCGCCGACCATAGTAACTAATTTGCCTGCTTTGACCGCTTGAGCAGTTATTTCTTCTGCATTTCGAAACATCTCATCTCTACTTTTCCCGGTTACATCTCCCATATCCAGAACTTTTAGACCGGCAATGCTTTCCAGTCGTTCAGTTGTCGGATCGATAGTATAAGTAATATTTCTTAATTCGCCCGGTGCATCCTTTGCACCTGCTCTAAAGCTGATACCTCCGTCATAAGGAATTCCAAATACCACAATATCTGCTTCTTCCACCGGTATTCCCGGACAGTTTAAACCTGCCCAAATTTTTTTGTCTTTTATCCTTTCCCAAACTTCTTCCATGGATGGATTTAATGCTCCTTCATATTTATTGATTTATTTTTTCCATTTTTCTAAAAAGGCTTTGGCAACTTTCCTGGTTTTCGGGCTGCTGCAGTCGATTTGTTTTTCTACAAAAGATATGATTTTGTCTTTTTCCTTAATTTTTTCAAATATTTGTGAAAATGATTGGATGATATCATGTTTTATCAAATCTTTTCTATCTTCATTATGATGGGTATCGTTTATTCCTAATAGCTTTTCGATAATTTTTTCCCTTAAATAGGGCTTATATTTTGCAATAATTCCCGCATTTATAGCAAGATATCTTGCCACAATCACGCTCTTGTCATCTAATAATTGAAAAAAGTCATCAAAAATTAGGTCAAATTTCTTCCCGGTATCGGTAATTGTCAAATTGGAAATAATCTCAATGGCAGCCATGCGATGGTAGGCATTGTTGCTTTTAAGCAATTCAAGGAAATAATTCCAATGAATATATAATAACCGGGGATGAGTTTTGCTGATTTGATAAATCACTTTATAGCAATTATAGCGAAAAGTTTCCTGTTTCGATTTCAATCCCGAAAGAATTTTATTTAAAAATTCCGTCTTGTTAACTGCAGCCTCTGTCACATGAATTAGATTTTCTTCATTTTTTTCATTTAAAAAATTATTTAATTTGTCATTTGAGATTTTAAATTTTTCCATTTTTAATTTATACCGCCTATATTGAATCGTAAAAAGTTGGGTTTATCCCCAACAATTTGTATCACCATATGATTTTCTTGTAAGGTATAAACATGGGCACTTTTCTCATGTATTCACGATAAGCTGAACCAAATTTTTTTATTAAAAGCCTCTCCTCGTATCGGGAAATTACATAGTAAAAAATAATAATAAAAATCCATAGAAGAACAGAAAGCAAAGACAAAGACAAAAGAATAAATCCAAGATAAAGCAATATCACTGCCAGGTAAATGGGGTGCCTTACAATAGAAAAAACACCAGTTGAAATGATTTGAGGTTTCTTTCTTTTGTCTCCAAAGACCGTATTAAGACCGGCCCGAGCCAGTACTCCCGATATGATTAAAATAAACAAGGCTATCGGAATCCGAATATAATTCGATATGTATTGCGTTAAAAAAGTAGAGTATCTAAAAATAAATGAATCCGAAATCCAAATCACCAGAAAAAGAAAAAGGAAGATTAATTGGCCAATATCACCGTAGGCATGTTCACCAGTTAGATCGTCACGATGTTGATATGATTTTCTTAAATGAGCATCTTCTCTTTTCATTTTTCTCCCTCCTTTATTTAATTTTGTATATTTAAAATATCGATATATTAATAATGCAGTATTCTTCTATTCTATTTTAATAGGGATATAGAAAAATTAATGTGAAAGATTCTAAAACTTATCCTTTTTCTTCTTCTCATCATACATGCTTTGGTCAGCTATTCGAATTAAATCATTTATTGACAGGGGTTTTTCAAAATTATACTCCGAAAACCCGATACTAAACATGATTTGATAATTTTTCTTTATGGTCTGATTTAATTGAATGACGTCTTTATTCAGTCTTTCTTTGATCAAAGGAGCTTTCCCTAAAGAGTTGTCGGGAAATATTAATAAAAATTCGTCTCCACCCATGCGACATATAATATCAACTTCTCTTAGGGTAGATTTAAATAATTTTGTGACTTTTTTTAAAACCCTATCCCCTTCATCGTGACCAAAATTATCATTAATATATTTAAATCCATCGATATCTAAAAAAGCAATTAATAGAGTCGATTTATTACGTTTGGATAATTTAATCTGTCTACTCAGCAATTCCAAGCCATATCCCCGATTGTAGATGCCGGTTAAGGAATCAAATCGAGCCAGTTTTTCCAAGCTTTTTTCCATTTTCTTTCTTTGCGTAATATCCTGATACAATACTATCAAGCCTTTTTTTGAGCCCTCTATCGAAATAGATGAAGCTGTAATATGAACAGGAAGCAAAGTACCATCTTTTTTCTTTCTAATTGTTTCAAAGCTAAAATAAGCCTCTTTTAAAGTCTTTATGTGTAATTCCCTTCCTTCTTCAAGTTTACCGGGAGAGTGAATGATTCCAGAATTGATATTTTTTCCCTTTATCTCGTCAAGCTCATATCCAAAAAGTTCCGAAAATCTATTATTGATATCAAGGATGTTACCGTTTTCATCAGTATAGACAGCTGCTTCAGGATTATTCTGAAAAAGATTGGCGAATTTTTCATTACTGCTCCTTAGAGCTTCTTCCATTTGTTTACGGGGAGATATATCGACATGGGTACCTAAAAAACGTAAAGCTTTGCCATTGATGTCGCGTGAGACAACATTTCCTCGACTCAGTATCCATATCCATCTACCCGATTTGCTTTTCATGCGAAATTCCGCGCTATAATCTTTTGTTCTACCTTCAATACATTCCTGCATTCTACGCATAACTTGTTTTTTATCATCAGGATGTAGTAAGTCTTCAAATCCCTTATTACTGGTAACCTCAATTTCACCGGGATAATAGCCAAGCATCCTGCAATATTGATCACTCAAATAAAGTTTATCTGATGACAAATCCCAATCCCATATACCATCATTCGTCGCATTCAGGGCATAAGATAGTCTCTCTTCACTTTCCTGTAAAGCCTTTTGCAATACTTTACGTTCGGTAATATCAAGACCAATAGCAAGCAATCCAATAGCTTTTTCATTTTCATCTTTTAAAATCCTATCATGCCATTCGATTTCTACTTCCCGTCCGTCTTTTGTCAATATCGAATTCACATTGTTTTTGCTCTGAATACCCTCGATTGCTTTAAGAAATATTTTTTGAATCTTCATCCTGTCTTTTTTAACCAGGAAGAGGTTAAACCAGCTTTTACCTTTCACTTCTGCTAATTGATAACCGGAAAGTTCTTCCATAAACTGGTTAAAACGAAGGATGTTTCCCTCTTTATCCAGAACCAGCACAATTGCCTGAGCAGTATCAATCAAAGTATCGGTAAATTCTTTTTCTTTTCGGAGTACTTTTTCAAATTCTTTCCTTATATTTATATCTTCCTCTAAAGCACGGGTTCTTTCCTCTACTTTTTTCTCGAGATTTTTACTGTACTCTTCCAATTTTTCTCTGGATTTTTTCAGATTACCGGTCATTTCGTTAAAAGCTCTTGATAATTCTCCTATCTCATCCGGGGAACGCGTGCTAATTTTAAAATCTAAGTTCCCCCCGGTTATCTCTTTGGTTCCTCCATATAATTTTTTCAGTGGACGGATAATCGTTCCAGAGATAAAACCGGATATCATCATGCTGATAAAAATAATAAGTCCAAGTGTCAAAAAAAGAGTGTTGGTCAATTTAGCGACAGGCGCAAAGGCTTCACTGGCATCTATTTCGGCTATTAAAATCCAGCCCATCTCTGGAATAGAGGCGTGCATACTTAGGACTTTCTCTCCTCGATAGTCTCTAACAATGCCTGCTAAATCTTTTAAATGGCTCGGATCGGTTAAATGCTCCATATCAATTTTTTGCTTAAGAATGACATCGCCGATAAACCGTGAAGGGGAAATCATATAGCCCTCTTTGTTAACCAGGTAGACTTCTCCGGTTTTTCCTAATCCGATTCTTTCAGATGTTATCTGGAA
>CBFCZX010000113.1:0-5334 GCA_965602765.1 uncultured Atribacterota bacterium
ACTCCTCCCATAAAATATATCTGAGATTCGTATGTAACAAAACCGGGATCCGGAATAATAATTTCATCTTTTGGATTTAAAAGACTAAAGAAACTAAAGAATAGTGCTTCTGTCCCCCCGGAAGCAACAACCACTTCATCAGATGAAACAGGAATGTTATTTTTACGCCTTAACTTACTTGCCAATGCTTCCCTTAATTCCGGAAAACCAAGATTGGGTGTGTAGCGGGTAAATCCTTCATCCATTGCTTTTTTTGCCGCTTCCCTTATATGGGAAGGAGTAATGAAATCCGGTTCACCAATCCCAAAACTGATTAAACCTTTTTTTTCCTGGGCTAAGTCAAATAATTTTCTAATTCCCGATGGTTTTATCTTTTTAAAATTTACATTAAATTCCAATTCATTTTCTCCTTTTATTATTTTATAAACAAAAAAGAACATGCTAAAAATTTCAAGCTGATCTAATAAGGTTATGCTTCTGATAATTTGAGATATTAGCATTTTTTATTTCTAAAAATCCTTTTTCAAATGCTCTTAAATTAATATCCAGGCTTTTGGGAGGTAAATTCTCTTTCATAGATTGAATGATCAGCTCTTTATTAACCGGAAAACCAGGAGTAGCACAGGCAGCTCCAAGCAAAACCATGTTTTCAGAAATTATATTTCCTGCTTCCTTTGCCATTTTTTGAGCATCTATAATAACAAGATGCTCAATCTTTGATTCTAATTCTTCAAACACTGAAGATAGTTCAGGATATTCTGAAATGCCAAGTGACACAGTAAAAGGTACGATAGGAGAACGATTAACAATCACAAAAGAGTTTTTGTTTACCTTATTTAAAGCTCTTAGAGCTTCCGATGGTTCGAATGCAATCATTAAATTGGCAGCTCCTTCTTCAATAAGAGGACTATCTGCATTGCCGATTTTAAACTCTGTCACTACCGTTCCTCCTCTTTGAGCCATGCCATGAACTTCGCTCATAACAACATTCAATCCTTTTTTCATCGCAGCTTCTCCAATAATGGTTGAAGCTTTTATTGTCCCCTGTCCCCCTATGCCAATCATCTGGATTTTGTAAATGTTTTTCATTTTTTCACCTCTATTGCTTTTTTTGGACATACTTGTAAACAGACTCCACAACCGTCACATAATAAGGGATTAATATTAACCGATCCGTTTTTTTCAACAAATATCGCCGGACAGGTAAATTGTTTTACACATATCAGGCACTTAATACATTCTTCCTGATTAATGGTATACTTAATATTTATCCCTTTCCTTCGATTTTGTGCATCGGTCAACATGGCACAAGGATGTTTGGTGATGACGACTGCAACTCCCTCACATTTTAATGCTTCTTTAAATACCTTTTCGGTTTCTTTTAGATCAAAAGGATCAACCGTTTTAACAAAATCCGCTCCCGAACCTCTAGCGATTCCTTCGATAGATACTTCAGGTGCCGGATTTCCCATCCCGTCCAAAGGAGTTCCGGGATTAGTCTGTCCGCCGGTCATTCCGGTTATTCTATTATCAAGGACAACCAATAAAAGTTTGTTTTTATTATGAACGGCATTAACCAAGCCGGGCATACCTGCATGAAAAAAGGTTGAATCTCCGATAAAAGATATTACTTTTTGGTTGGTGGCTTTTCCAAATCCGCAGCCAATACCTAAGCTTGAACCCATTGAAATACAATAATCTGCCATATTATAAGGAGATTCGCTTGCAAGGGCATAGCACCCGATATCACTGGAATAAATGATTTCTTCCTCTTTTAATTTCAATTTTTTTAATGCTTTCTTTAGTGCAAAGTAGGTACCTCTATGAGGACAACCCGGACAAAGAACGGGTGGCCTAACCGGTAAAGGTAGTTCAGTAGACATGACTTCTCTTTGAATTAAAGTCTTGTCAATAATTTTTGCCATTCCTTTTGAAATAATATCCGGATTATATTCATAGATTCGAGGAAGTGTTCCATCTAATTTTCCATATACTTTCTTTTTAAGTTGATGTTTCCCAATAATTGCCAGTATCTCATTTTCCATGACCGGCTCTACTTCTTCTACTACCAAAATATTATCCACACTTTTGATAAAATTTAAGACCATTTCTTCCGGGAAAGGATGGGTAAAAGCCAACTTCATAATTTTTACCTTCAAATCATTTTCAGATACAACATCCATCAAATAATTATATGCTCCACCGCTGGTGATAATACCCAATTGCTTTCCACCTTTGTCTATAATTTTGTTTAGACAAGAATGGTTTGCATCTTCTTTAATTTTGACTAATTTTTCTATCAATTCTCTACGCATCTTTACAACAAAGGCAGGTGCTACCATATATTGTTCCGGATTTTTCTGAAAAATTCCTTTTTCTTTTCCTCTAACAACCGGCCCTAAATTCACAACTCCTCGCATATGGGAAATCCTGGTCGTTGTACGCATAAGCACAGGAATTTCATATTTTTCAGATAATTCAAATCCGAATTTCATCAAATCTTTGACTTCCTGAGGATTGGAAGGTTCCAGTAAAGGTATTCCCGCTAAACGCGCCATGATTCTGTTATCCTGTTCATTTTGGGAAGAATACATGGAAGGATCGTCTGCAGACAGAACAATCATTCCTCCTTTCACACCGGTGTAAGCCGTACTCATGAATGAATCAGCCGCTACATTCAATCCTACATGTTTCATAAAAACAAAGGACCTTAATCCACTTGAAGCTGCAGCAGCAGACACCTCTAATGCCACTTTCTCATTAGAAGAAAATTCAAAATATACGCCTGCATCTTTAGCAATTTTGTAAAACACATTTCCGATTTCCGAAGACGGTGTACCGGGATATGTCGAAACCAGGGAAACACCACTTTCCAGGGCACCTCTGACCGCGGCTTCATTTCCAAGCAGGAACAATTTTCCCCCTTTTTTCTCAGTCAAAATTTCTTTTACTTTCAATTTTCTACCTACCTTTTTTATTTAATTTTGTTTTATGTTTAAAGTTAAAGAGTCCATAAAATCTCTACTCATAACATTAGCTTAATATCAGTAAAATGTGATTAGCAAGTGAATGGGTGAACGACATTTAAACAAAGGATCTCTCACAATCCTTAAATTTATCTTAATCTATCATTGGTTCACAAGAATCCTTTCCGATATTGATTCTTTTACCTAAACCATTGACTATCAATGGTAATGATTTCTTTAAAAACATGGGAGAGTGATTTCTTTTGATGTAGAAAGCAGTGCATTGGTTAACTGGTCAACTTTTTGTTTATCATACCGTGCTGTTGGAATACTAAAGCTCATTCCGACACTAATACCACCATGAATATTTTTAATTGGAACGGCCACGCAAAATACGCCGATCATATATTCTTCTTTAATAAAGGCATACCCTTGCTTCTTAATTTTTTTTAATTCTTTTTTTAATTGAGCTTTATCAATGATGGTAAAGGGTGTGTGTGATTTTAATTCGATTCTTTGCAAATATTGGTCGATATTTTCTTCAGGTTGATATGCTAATAGAACCCTTCCTAATGCTGCGCAATAGACTGGTTGGTGAGAGCCTATTTTGAGATCGAATTTAAGTGTATTCTCCCCTCCATCGCTATAGATGTAAAGAATCTCGTCCCCATCTAATACCGCTAAATTAACCGTTTCGTTAAATTCTTTAGAAAGGGCTTTCATGCAAGGAATTAAATACGAAATGCCTATATTATCAGCGATGGGATATCCCAGTTTGAGGATTTTCACAGTTAAACGATATTTTCGATTTAGCGGATTTTGTTCAATATATCCAAGATTTTTTAGAGTACCCATTAATCGATGTATTGTTCCCTTGGGCAATGCAGTTTTTTTACACAATTGAGCAATACCCGATTCTAATCCATTTTCCGCTAACGCTTCAAGTACGAAAAATGCATTCTCAACCGAATGAATAGGGTATTTAAATTGTTTGGTTTTATCTAAATTATCATGCAATAGTTTCACTATGCATACCTTTATTCTTTATATTGAAACAAATCATTCATATAATACCACATAATAAAAAATATTTCAGCAATTAAAATAATATTTTTATAATTTATTTTTAAAAAATGAACTATTAGAAGGATTTTCTTAAATGGTTGAAATTTTGCAGAAATTGTAAATAATGAGTATACTATTTCTCGGAAGATATTTCGCCTGCTTTAATCAGGGCATATTTAGTCAGGGGTGGAGCTATTAATTCATTAATAATGACCGATGTGAGAATAGCGCTCAGCATGATATTTCCCATAGCCGATGAATCAAAATACTGTTTGGCTAATAGCGCTAGTCCTACGGTGACTCCCGCTTTGGGCATCAAACCTAATCCTAAATATTTTTTTATAACTGTGCTGGAATTTGAAATCATTGCACCGATTCTAGCACCAATATATTTCCCGCTACATCGGCCAAAGATGATTAAAATACTTAATATGCCGGCTTCTTTAATAACTCCCAAATCAAAGTGCGCTCCGGCCAATGTAAAAAATAGGGCAAAAATGACTTCATCAATATCATCAATGACTTCAAACGCATCTTCATTGGGTTTAATTCTATTGGTCACTACAAAACCCATAATCATGTTGGCTAAAATATTTGAAACTTGAAACATTTTAGCCAGGCCGATACAGAGCATAATAATTCCGCCAATGAGAACCAGTAGTCTTTTCTTGCTATCGGCATAGCGGATAAGGTAGACGATAGCAAATCCCAGGACAGTTCCCAATAAAGCAGAACCGCAAATATTTAAAAATGGAACCATGAATGCTTTAAACCAAAAAATGTAATTCAAACTCTCAATGCCGCCGGCAATGATTTGAGCAATATTTAATCCGAGCGCAAAAGCTATAACACAAAGACCATCATCTAAAGCAATGACTGCCAACAAGGTATTCGTCAATGGACCGCTTGCTTTGTATTCACGAACAATGGCTATTGTTGCAGCCGGTGCAGTCGCACAGGAAATAGCACCGATAATAACAGCGGACGGAAGTAAAGAATAAAAATAATTGGATTGAGAGTTCGGAATTTTTAAAAGGAAGGGTGTTAAAAAAGCTACTATAACTGTTACAAATATCCATGCTCCCATTAATTGAGTGGAAGTAATAATAACAATCTGTTTTCCAAACCTTTTTAGCATATCATAGTTAAGGGTACCGCCAACCAGGTATCCAATAATTCCCAAGCTGATTTCTACAATAATGTTTAGATTCCCATCAATTAAGCTCCGGGGAATAATTTGAAACAGGCTTAAAAACATCCCAATAATAATGTATCCGCTAATGGTGGGTAATTTAATTTTTCG
>CBFCZX010000114.1:0-5286 GCA_965602765.1 uncultured Atribacterota bacterium
TATTAAAAGAAATACCCCGATTATTAAGGAATGCTGATGATAAAATCACCATTACCCTGTGCGAGAATGACTTGATAGATATAGAAAAGGGAAATACGGTAAACCATGGTTTCGGTATGGCTTTTGATATCGGTACAACCACCGTTGCGGGTTATCTATTGGACCTGAAAAGCGGTGAAGAGCTTTCTGTTGTCGCCAAGACCAATCCTCAAATCATCTATGGTGATGATATTATCGCCAGAATCGGATTTGCCCAGGAAAATGAAGATGGTTTTAAAAAACTGCAATCAGTCATAATCAATGTTTTAAATGAAATCATCATGGAAACCAGCGAAAGAGCACAGATTAATAAGGAAAACATTTACAAAGTAACTATCTCGGGTAATACCTGTATGCATCATATGCTGTTAGGCTTGCCCACTTCCTATATAGCTTCTTCTCCCTATATCCCGGTCATCAAAGAGGGCATCAATCTAAAAGCAAAAGATCTTCCTGGTATAAAACTTTCACCGAATACCCATCTTTATTTCATCCCGAACATCTCAGCCTTTGTTGGGGCAGATATTTCCTCGGGGATTCTGGCATCCGGAATGTGGAAAAACGAAAAAACAACACTTTTTGTAGATTTAGGCACTAACGGTGAGATTGTATTAGGAAATAAAAATAAACTATGGGCCTGTTCAACTGCTGCCGGTCCCGCCTTTGAAGGCGCACGGATCAGTTCCGGCATACGTGCTGCAGAAGGGGCTATAGACCGGGTCAAGATTGATGGCAAGCAGTTGACTTACCATGTGATAAAAGACGGTAAAATCAGGGGAATTTGCGGTTCCGGATTAATCGATCTTGTTGCTGAAATGCTGAATTCAGGGCTTATCGATAAAACCGGCAGACTGATTAGCCGGGAATTATGTTACTCCCGGATAAGCGAAGAATTGGCAAACAGAATCATGAAAGACGAAAAAAACCATCGATTTCTGGTAGCAAACGGAAAAGCAACTCAAAACGGTCATCCCATATCTATTACACAAAAGGATATTCGGGAAATACAGCTAGCCAAAGCGGCCATATTTGCCGGGATTAAAATTCTCTTAAAGGAAGCGGGTCTGCTTCCGGACGAAATCGGAGAAATATTACTTGCAGGAGCCTTTGGAAATTTTATCAATAAAGAAAGTGCCAGAAGATTAGGCTTAATCCCTCCGGTTGCTTTGAATAAAATAGAATCCGTCGGGAATGCGGCAGGAAGAGGAACTGAAATGGTTTTGCTTTCAGATGAGATGAAAAGAAAGTGCGGGAAAATATCACAAGAAGTTGCATACATAGAATTATCCTCACGGAAAGATTTTCAAAAAGAGTTCATGGATGCCATGTTTTTTTAAAATTTAAAAACATTTGAAAAGATAATTTTTTATGTTAAAGTATATTCAAAAACGAGTCAAGGAATTAACATGTTGGATTTAAATTCAATTTTTGGGTATGCTTTATTGATTTTTATAGGATTCAATATTGGTGTTTTAAGCGGATTTTTTGGAATAGGCGGATGTTTTATACTTACTCCTTTATTAAATATTCTAAGCCTGCCCATGACCAGCGCCATTGGAACCGGATTATTATTTTCAATTATTGTATCGTCTTTAGGAAGTGTAAAGCATTTTTTTATAGGCAATACAATCATTAAAATATCTATGATTGTTGGTTTTTTTGCCATGATTGGCGTCCGGATTTCTCAGCCAATAGTGCTCTATTTGGATGTTTTACATGAAGCAGATTTTTATATCCGATTAGTATATATTGTACTACTGATTGGATTTGGAGTGATGACTCTAAGAAAAAGACAAAATGATGAGAGCATCTTAAATGTTTCCAGTCGTAATATAATTTACAAATTGAGAAATTTTCCACCTTTAATAAAATATGGCAATAACCAATCCATTTCTCTTTACGTTTTAATCATTGTGGCATTATTTGTAGGTTTTATCCAGGGATTTCTTGGAGTTGGGGGAGGTTTTATATTAGTCCCAATATTTATTATCATACTGAATATGAAATCTCATCATGCAGTTGGTACGAGTTTATTGACCATATTGATATCTTCATCTTTTGCTTCTTATTTGTACATGCTATCGGGAAAAGTTATTTTTATTGTTGCGGGACTATTAGGCATAGGGGCTGTTTTCGGGGTGAATTTAGGAGTGAAAATGATTGCAGGCATTGAATCCGGCAGATTAAAATACTTTTTTTCTGTTTTTTTATTACTGAGCTCTCTTGGCATTGTTTTAAAGGCAGTTCATTTTGACTCGATTTCAACTGTGTATACTTTAGCTCTATGTTTTTCAGCAACAGCATTTATTATCTTTAAATACGGTTTACGAATAAAATTTTTAAGGAATGACAGTAATTAGAACAAAATACTTTTTCTAGAAATTTTTACAGTATCAAGCTGATTCATTGAAATCTGCAAGCATTTAAATAAAAGGACATTTATGTGAGAATAATAAAAGATATTATAATAAAAATTGATAAAAATGAAGTCTTTAGATATCAAGGTTATCATAAACAAAGAATCACAAATTCGAAAAATATTATTATGCAGATGACTGAAGAGGAAATAACACGTGCTTATGAATTATTTAAACCACAAGGTATTTATGATTTCTTCAAAGTCAAGAAGATTTTATTTTCCGATGAAAGAGTAGATTTGGAAAATGGTTTCTCTTTATATTTCAAAGGTTCAGTAACTGAATTATTAAAAGGAATGGAGCATCTAATCCTTGGTGTGATTACCATAGGCCATGCTTTAGATAATAAAGTTTCAGAATATTTTAGGCAGGGCGAAAATACCAGGGCATTTATTTTGGATGCAATAGGAACAGTAGCTGCGAGATACTTGAGTAAAAATATCCGGGCTTTAGTTTGCCAGGAAGCAAGGGGAAAAAACCTTCAATCTACCAAACATTTTACTCCGGGAACAGCGGAATGGGATATTAGCCAGCAGAAGGGAATCTTTGATCTTCTTCCCGCATACAAGATTGGTGTAAAATTAAATGAATCTTTTATGATGAATCCAAAGAAATCTTTGTCCTGGGCAATCGGCATTGGAAAGCATATGGTTAATCCTACCAAAGATGATAACTCCTGCCAAATTTGTCAGGCAGTTAATTGTCAGTTTAGAAAAATTGACTAATATTTTTTCTGCATAAAATTTTAGTTAAAAGAAAAAGATTTAAGAAAATATACAGAAAACACCATGACTGATAAGGAAGATCTATTAAAGGAATTAGAAAAGATTCGGAAGCAGGGGTATGCAATCGATAACATGGAGCATGAAGAAGGGGTGCGTTGCGTAGCCAGACCCATTTGCGATTATCGTGGAGAAGTGATTGCTTCTTTGAGCATCTCCGGTCCCGCATTCCGTATGGACAATAAAGATATTTCGATTATTTCTGAAACCATCAAAAAATACTGCAAATTCATCTCAGAAGAAATCGGTTATAAAAATTAAACCAATCAAAAGGAGGATTTATAATGTATAAGAAAGAGAGATACGGAAAAATACTGACACCGATGGTAACACCATTTAAACAGGACCAGAGTGTAGACTATGAGGCAGCAGCATCGATAGCAAAAAAATTAGTGAAAGACCAAATATCAGATACCATAGTTATTGGCGGGACAACCGGAGAGTTTTTTACCATGAGCTTTGAGGAGAGGGTAGAACTATTCAAAGTGGTCAAAGAAGCGGTTAATGGTCAAATACCCTTGATTCCCGGAGTGGGCGCTACCTCTACCATGGAAACCATTGCCTTGGCTGGAAAGGCAGAGGAATTAGGATTTGATGCAGTGATGGTCGTTTCACCGTATTATACCAAACCTTCTCAAGAACAGCTTTACCTTCACTTTAAGAAAGTAGCTGAATCGGTCAACATCAATATCATGATTTACAATATTCCGATATTTGCCGGTGTTAATGTTAATTCTGGAACGTTGGCCAAACTTGCACAAATCAAAAATATTGTCGCCGTAAAAGAGGAGGCAGAGCTCAATCCAAAACAGATGACTGATTATATCAATGTTACCCCGGATGATTTTATCATTTATTGTGGGGATGATACGATGATTTTGGAAGCTTATGCCCAGGGGGGAGAGAAAAGGATAGGTGGCATTATCAGCGGCATGTCGCATATTATCGGAAAGTCATTAAAAAAGATGATTGAAATGTTTATTGAGGGAAATGTTCAAGAAACAGCAAAAATGCAACAAAAATTCCTGCCGCTGTTTAGGGTCATGGGACAAAACGGCCGTTTTAATCCTTGTGCACTTATCAAAGAAGCTATGAAAATGGTAGGTTATAATGCCGGTATTCCCAGATTGCCGTTAACTCCCGGTACGGCCGAAGAAATTGCCGAAATACGAAAAGTCATGGAAAATCTTAACATTTTATAATAAGATAAATACTCTTTATTTTAATAGAGTTTATCATGATAGGAGGCAAAATCAATGCAAGAAAAAATTGAAGGCGTCATAGCAGTTCCGTTAACCCCTTTTGACCGGGAAGGAAATATCGATTTCAATGCATTGGAAAAACATATCGAATTCATGATAGGAAAAGGAGTGAATGGCCTGTTTCCATGCGGCTCAATTAGTCTGGGTCCTCTTATGAAAGCGGAAGAAAGAAAACAGCTGCTTGAATTTATTATAAAGATCAATCGGGAACGCGTTCCTATTATTGCCCAGATTGGTGCTGCTGACACAAAAACCGCCATAGACCTGGCCGAGCATGCTCAGGCACATGGTGTAACCGCAATAGCCAGCATACCGCCGTTTTATATTCCTGCTATGGAAAGTGATATTTTTGATTATTTTAAGGAGATCAAAGAAGCCGTTCATATACCCATTTATGCCTATAATAACCTATGGACAGGTAAAATAATTTCACCCGGCTTATTAAAGAAGCTCATTGATTTAGGATATAAAGGGATGAAAGATGCCGGAGAAGATATATTACTGCACTATCATTATTTGCGCCTGGCACCTTCATCTTTCAATGTAATAATGGGAAATGAGACATTAGCCTTACCTGCACTTATCATGGGAACAAAAGGTTTTACCAGTGGAACCGTTAATGCATTTCCGGAACTGAATCTGGCATTATACCGTGCATTCAAAAAGGGAGAATTAGAAAAAGCCGCAGGGTTGCAACAGAAAATTCTTAGATTAACTGAAATATTATCGATGGCACCTGTTATTTCCAACCTGTATGCCTGTGTAAAATTAAGAGGACTCAAATTT
>CBFCZX010000115.1:0-5286 GCA_965602765.1 uncultured Atribacterota bacterium
CTACCTTGAGGGCATAATCGGGATAATCCACGCTTTCTTTGCTGAAAGTACCTACATCTGTCAACCGATATCCAATAGTCCTTAAATAATTCTTGATGATTTCTTTTGCTTCAAATCCCCCATGGTCAGCACCAATCGCTACACCATTGACCCTTATCCGAATCTTATTTGACTCGGAAGATATTTTTTGGGGAATGGTTGTAGAATGTAAACCACTTACAACATTATCAATTATTTTAAAATTGGATTTATCAGTCATTGTTTATTTTATCCTTTTCCTCAAATTCCTGAATGTCATCTACGATTCCCACAATCATGGTTCTAACCGGAGCAGTTGAATGGTTCATGATCAAACGGGAAGAATTTCCCTCATCAACCACCAGGACCCGATCTCCTACACCTGCTTGGACTGTGTCTAGAGCAAGGAAAGACTTTCCCCTCTTTTCCTCTTTCGGATTTATCGGTTGAATCACTAATATTTTGTAACCTTGAAAAACCGGTAATTTTATCGTTGATACGACATTACCAATTACTTTTCCTAAAATCATTCTTACTCTCCAATATTTACCTGATCTACAATACCCATAATGGTCATATCAGAAGGATTAAACCAATTCTTGAGCCCCAAAGCTGCTTCTCTTCCGCCTTCGTAAAATACGGTATCTCCTATACCTGCCTGGACTGTATCACAAGCCACTGCCGGCTCACCAATTTCTTCCAGTTTCTCATTCAGCGGCTGAACCAATAATAACTTCAACCCTTCAAGTGAATTTATTTTTTGGGTGCAGACAACATTTCCAACCACTTTTCCTAATTTCATGTTTCCCTCCGATTTATGGATTTTCATAATCATTTTTATATAATTCTAAAATATCCAACCAGAACACATCTTCTTTCACGGGTAAAGGTTCTTGCCCGCGTCACTCCCTCACCTGTAGGTGTCGCAATGGTAAAGGAAGAATAACCTGCGCCTCCAAATCCTAAGCCGCTATAGTTCGGCCCATTTTTTACAAACAAAGAACAATTCATCATATTTGCCATTTTGGAAAGATTGGCAATATTCTTGGAATGAATAGAGGCGGAATGCCCGAAACCGTGCTCGCATTTTACGGCGAAATCCATTGCATCATTAATACAATCGAATCGGACCAGCGGAATAACCGGCATTAGTTGCTCTGTCCAGACCAAAGGATGTTCTTTATTGACTTCACATAATAATATGGGTGTTTCCTCCGGAATAGTCAAGCCAATATCCCGGGCTATTAGATAGGCATCTTTACCTACATATTTTTTATTCGGAGCGCCTTCGTGACCTGGTTTACCCGGATCTGCAATGACTAATCGTGTCACTTTATCAATTTCTTCTCCCTTTAGTTCATAAGCGCCGTTTTTTTTCATTTCCTCTTTTAACTTATCAGCAATTTGAGACACCGCTAAGATTTCCTTTTCGCAGACACAGACGATATTATTGTCAAATCCTGCTCCGTTGACAATATCATGGCCTGCTTTTTCCAAATCTGCGGTTTGTCCTACCACACAGGGAGGATTTCCCGGACCAGCTGCTATGACTTTTTTACCACTATCCATTGCGGTTTTAACTACGGCTGGACCTCCTGTCACAACCAGCAATCTAATTCCGGGATGTTTCATTAAGATTCCGGCGGAATCTATGGTTGGATTTTCAATAGAACACAAAACATTTTTCGGACCTCCGGCTTTAACAATGGTTTGGTTGATTAGGGAAATGGTAAAATTCGAACTTTTTTTAGCCGCTGGATGCGGATTAAAAACGACCGCATTACCACCGGAAATCATACTAATACCGTTATTAATAACCGAAGACGTAGGATTGGTTGATGGAATAATTGAGCCGATGACCCCGAACGGTGCTCTTTCCATTAAAGTCAGGCCATGTTCATCCGTATAAGCAGTAGGTTCCAGATCTTCCACTCCCGGTGTTTTTAAGGCAGCTAACCGATTTTTTTTGATCTTGTCTTGAATTCTGCCAAGACCGGTTTCTTCCTTCGCTAAAACGGATATCTTTTCCAGGTTATCCAGAATAACCTGGCGGATATTCCGAATAATTTCTTTACGCTTCTCCAGGCTCAATTTCACAAACTCAATCTGGGCTGATTTAGCAGCATCTATTGCATGGTTCACGTCTTTAAAAACACCGTCCTGACTCGATTTTTCTGTGGACAATTCATCCGTTTTCTCAATGCTACCTTCAGTTTTTTCTAATTTATCAAGTACGCTTTCAATGATTAATTTTAAATCATCTTCATTTATTTTCATAACAACCACCTAAATATTCATCACTTTTCATTTCACCAATCATCAAAAAATGACTAATAAATAAAAAAAGGTTTAATCGCAGGATTTGGATTGGGAATAATAACCTCTTTACATAGCAAACCTTTGCTTCCGATGTATTTCACCGATGCACCTACTGCGGCTTCAACCTGGTGAATATCACCTATCATCTTTATATAAGACTTACCGCCCATTCCTGCTGCTAATCTGATTTCATTGATTAAGATATCTGCTTTTTTAGCCGCAATATCGGCCGCTTCAATACTTGCAACCACCGAAAAAGACTCAATGACCGCTATGGCTCCCCATACTTTACAGTCAACCGCACCTACGATTGCAGGAATAATTTGGGGATGAAGATTGGGAATAAATAATTCGTCAACAATATAACCTTCACCAACTTCCTTCCCTGCAGTAAGAGAAGCATCAACTGATGCTACATCGCCGCTAAAAATAATGATAAATTTCCCCGGGCATATCGTTTTTGCATCGACTATTTCCACCGGAGCTGCTTTGACAATTTCATCCAGAGCTTTTATCCCTACAGCTACACTATTAAATTCCAGGACTCCGAGCACGGTTATTTTCATACCTTTTTTAATACCTATCTTTCATCGTTTTTTTGAATAATTATTTTATCTGCATCAATATAGGTCACCTTACCTTCAATACTTGCATGAATCTTTGCCCCTATTTGATCTTTTGGTATATCGGCAATCAGGGTGCCTTCATCAACTCTCTCCCCAACTTGAACGACCGGTTTTGAAGGCATACCGATATGTTGTTGTAATAAAATTTCCACCCTTTCGGGTTTTGTATCAAATACTCCTCTTATCTGTGCTTCGTTTTTATCATATTTATTTAGCCTTAAATGATTTTTAATCCTTGAACTGGGAATTTTCCTGAACGCCATCATTTCCCTTTGATTGATTTCTTTTTTTGGAAATTCAGGTTTATATCCTGCCTTTAAAAAATTTTCTTTGATCTTTTGATTAATAATCCTTGGTGATAATTCCATGGGACAGGCAAATACCTCGCAAAGTCCACACTCACTGCACAGAAAAGCATTCCGGATGATTTCGTTGGGAACGGATATTCCCAAATTGATTTGTCTCATTATTTTGTGCGGATGCAATTCATGCCCCAGTAAATATCTCGGACATAGATCAGTACAATATCTGCATTGGCAGCAAGCAGCTTTGCTCTGTTTAATGATATACTCGATACTTAAGGTTTTCTTTAAGATTAGAGGATGATTTTCAGGTAAAACAATGATTCCGCCGATCAATTTAGTGACCGGGGTATCAAGATTAAATTCTACCTTGCCCGTCATAGGACCGCCTGCGATGACAGCATAATCTTCTGCAATCGGCTCACAAAGTTTGATGATTTCACGAAAAGGAGTACCGATATGAGCATTGACAATGGCCGGTTTTTTTACTTCCCCGGTGCAGGTTAGTAACCTTTTTATAACGGGTTGGCCTTCTGCTGCGTAAAAAACATTTTTTAAAGTTTCCACATTATTCACTAGAACGCCAACGTCCAGTGGAATTCCTCCCTCTGGAATAATCTTATGAGTCATCTCTTCTGTGAGGAGAAATTCATCCCCCGCAGGATAATAATCATCTAAATAGCGAATGGAAATATCTTTTTTTCCGGATATGGCTTTTTTTATCTTCCCGGTAATGGAGCGGTACTTTTTTTTTAGGGCAATAATCCCTTTTTTTGCACCGACTGCTTTCATGACCATTTCAAAACCGGCGACAATTTTTTCGCCTTCTTCTTCCATTAGATATTTATCATTAAAAAGAAGGGGCTCACATTCCAATCCATTAGCGATACAGGTATCGCACTGATTACTCACTTTTATATGAGTAGGAAAACCCGCACCACCACCGCCAACTACTCCCATTTCCTTCAATACGCTCTTCAGATTCATTCACTCATTCCCTTCTTTAGGCGAAAACCATTACTTTTTATAAGTTATCTGGTTGTACTTTTCCACCATATCTATAATTCCTACAATCACAGCATCAACTGGTTTTTTAAAGGTCATCTCTGTTTGTCTGGCTGAGCTTCCCTGAGATATGATAACTATTTCTCCTATGCCTGCACCTACTAAATCTAACGCTACCAAGTAACTATTTTTTCCTTCCGCTTTTTCATTACATGTTTGAACTAAAAGACACTTCCTGCCTTTTATTCCTTCATCTATTTGAGTGCTAACCACTGTACCGATTATTTTACCTAATACCATTTCTCCCTCTTTTTGTCTTCATCAATCAAAAAATTTAAAAGTTACTCTTATTTTTTTTATATATGTATTCCCCTGCAATGACTATGGAATCAACAATTGAAATAATGGTTGCATCACTTGGTTTTCCTTCCGTTGTATCCGTCATTCTCGAACTGCTTCCGGCAACGTAAAAAACAATTTCACCTAACCCCGCTCCTACGCTATCCATGGCAACCAGATAATCTTTTTTACCCTGCATATTCGAAGGATCGATTTTTTCCAAAAGTAGAAATTTTATTCCTTCAATTTTAGGTTCTTTCCTGGTTGATACAACCGTGCCGACTACTTTTGCCAATATCATATTGTATCCTCCTGAATCAACTTTTTATCAGTCATTTTCCATTTTATTCTTTTTGTTCTTAACGGAACCTCTTCCCAGTGGGAGCACTGTGTCTACGTTGCTGTGGGGACGTGGGATAATATGAACAGAAACAACTTCGCCTACTTTCTGTGCAGCAGAATTTCCTGCATCGAGTGAGGCTCTTACTGCTGCCACATCGCCTCGTATAATTGCAGTATTGTACCCTCCACCAATTTTCTCATAACCCACCAATTCTACTCTTGCCGCTTTAACCATTGCATCTGACGCTTCCACCATAGCAGCAAATCCTCTTGTTTCAATCATACCCAGTGCATCTGTGTAAATATCCATTTTAATCCTCCTTAATGTTATTTTA
>CBFCZX010000116.1:0-5135 GCA_965602765.1 uncultured Atribacterota bacterium
TTTCCAACATATAGACTAAAATTAAAAAAAATAGGGAATATACCTTCAAGGGATGATAAATAAATTTTACATATTATTTAATAATACTTTTAGCACCCTACTGAACGATTTTTATTGTTCTTTATGGTTTTCTTTTATGCTTATATGTGGGAAATTTTAAAAACGCACTCTCCACAAATCCTTTAAAATAATTATTTGATAAAAAAGGAATTTGAAAAGAAAATATAGTAAGTATTTTAATATAGGAAATCGGATTTTTTAGTAAGATAAATAAATAACCAAGGCAGGTAGTATATTTTATGACACGTAAGAAAAAACTTTCCAATGAAGTGCCATTTGAAAGGCTAAGATGGAAATGTGATTTATCGAATTATAATATTGAAACAACAGATGATTTGAAACCCTGTAAGCAAATATTGGGTCAAAAACGTGCATTAAAAGCCATTAAATTAGGTCTGGATATGGAATATCTGGGATACAATTTATTTATCACCGGAGGAGCAGGAACCGGTAGAAGTACAACCGTTAAAATGTTATTGGAAGGAAAAAAAAGAGAAGGAGTTAGTCTTGATGATAAATGTTATGTAAATAATTTTAAAAATAACGATATGCCCCGGGCAATTAACCTGCCTGCAGGTCAAGGTATCCTTTTTAAAAAAGATATGAAAAATTTAATCACTTCTTTAAGAAAAAACATTCCAATCATTTTCGAGAGCAAAAAATATCAAACAGATAAAAAAAATATTGTTGAAGGTTCTACAAAAAAACGGAAAGAAATCGTAAAATATTTTGAAAGAAAAGTAAAGAAAGAAAATTTTAATTTAGTTCAAATTCAGATTGGAATATACACAAAACCGGAGATATTGCCTACAATTAAAGGCAAACCAACCAATTTGGATGAATTGGAAAGACTGGTAGAGTCCAAAAAATTCAGTAAAAAAGACTTTGAAATTATTAAAAAGAAACAAGATGAATTATCATCGCAATTAAGAGAAACTTCCGATGAAATCAATAACATAGAAAAAAATCTTCTCCAAAAACTGTCTGCGTTGGATTATAAAATCATTTCCCCGCTTGTTGAAGATAACATTTTAGATTTAAAGAAAAAATATAAAAATAAAAAAATAGACCTATTTTTAGATGAAGTAAAACATAGCATATTGGAGAATATTGATAGATTTCAGATAAAAAAAGAAAAAGAGAGACCTGCTATCCCCGGTCTTCCTATTAAATTACCAAAAGATAACTTTATAGAATATGAAGTTAATGTCATTGTAGATAACTCTGAAACTAAAAATGCACCGATTATTATTGAAAACTCACCCTCTTACAAGAATTTATTCGGCACCATTGAAAAAGGCCTGGACAAATTTGGTCGATGGAAAACGGATTTCACAAAAATAAAATCCGGCTCTCTTCTTCGGGCAAATGGTGGATTTTTAATTTTAAATGCACTGGATACTCTCATTGAGCCAGGAGTATGGCCTGCGCTTAAGCGGACCCTTTTAAATAGAACGATAGAAACTCAAACTTACGACCCATTCTATATGTTCACCACATCTGCTCTTAAACCTGAACCTATAGAATGCAATACAAAAGTAATTATGATTGGAAATCCTTATATTTACTATCTTCTTTACTCTCATGATGAAGACTTTAATAAAATTTTTAAAGTCAGAGCAGATTTTGATTCTGTTACGATAAAAGACCGGAACAGCATCTATCAATATGCATGTTTCATAAAGACTATCTGTCAAAGGGAAAAATTGAAAGCTTTTGATGCCAGCGGAATATCATCTATAATCGAATATTCAGTTCGCCTGGCAGAAAGACAGAATAAAATGTCAACACATTTTAATCGTTTAGTCGATATATTAAGGGAATCTGATTATTGGGCGAAAAAAGAAAGAAGTAAGTTGGTTCAAGAGAAACATGTTGATAGGGCTATTGCAGAAAAAATCGATCGTTTAAACATGATAGAAGAAAAGATTCAAGAAATGATGAAGGATGGTACGATTCTCATTGATATTAGCGGAAAAGTTGTTGGTCAGGTAAACGGATTAGCGGTTTATGACTTGGGAGAATATACTTTTGGTAAACCGAGTCGAATTACAGCGACTACTTCGATAGGCAAAGAAGGAATCATCAATATTGAAAGAGAAGCCGATCTAAGCGGAAAAACCCACAATAAAGGTGTGTTAATTATCGGTGGTTACCTTCGTTCAAAATATGCTCAAAATAAACCTTTAACTATAAGCGCGAGTATTTGTTTTGAACAATCCTATAGCGGCGTAGAGGGTGACAGTGCTTCTTCGACAGAAGTATATGCTTTACTTTCCAGTCTTTCCGGTTTGCCTTTAAGGCAGGATATTGCTGTGACCGGTTCCATTAATCAAAATGGAGAAATACAACCCATTGGTGGTGTTAATCAGAAAATTGAAGGTTTTTACGATATATGTCGTATGAAAAAGTTGAGTGGAAACCAGGGGGTTATTATTCCCAGTTTAAATATTCCAGATTTAATGTTAAGAAAAGATGTAGTGGAAGCCGTTAAAAAGGGAGAATTCCACATTTACCCCGTTAAAAATATTTCGCAAGGCATTGAAATATTAACCGGAATAAAGGCCGGAACAATGGACAAGAATGGTGTTTTCGAAAAAGATTCTGTCAATGACCTGGTTGACAATAAACTCTCTGAATTCGCCTCGCAATTGAAAAATTTCACCTCAAAAGCGGAAAATAATAAATATTAAAATATATTTTGATTAAAAAGAGGATTTTTAAAAAATATATTGAATATATAATATTAGCTATTAACATTGTAAAGAATGTGTATTTGAAAAGTATTTATAAAATAAAACAGAAAGGATGGAGGATATGAATAAAAAATCTAAGTTGATAAATTTGGTTCTTTTTTCAATGATTTTATTTATCTTATTTATCGGCATGGCTGACGCCACTACCGAGACAGAAAAATTACTTCTGGAAATTATCGAAGGAAAAAACATACAGGTGGATACTTACACTTATATTAATATGGGAAATGTATATTTCTCACTAGGTTTATATGAGTCCGCTTTGGCCGAATATGAAAAATCTTTAGCTATTGATAAGGAAAATGTTTTTGCTAAAATTAACCGGAGCTATGCCCTCTATAAATTAGAGGAAAAAGAGACTGCACTTTCGAATTTATCCCAAATAACTTCTGAGAACCCAAATAATGCTTTTGCCTATTATTTGAAGGGTCTTATTTATAAAGAAACCCTTGATTATGATTTGGCAATTGCTGAATTTGAAATAGTTGAAGAATTAATCCCTCACAATGATAAACTTGTTTGTGAATTAGCACAACTCTATCAAGACAATGATCAATTAATTGAAGCAACTGAGGCTTATATAAAATTGGGAAAACTTAAATCCAGTCCCCATATTCTGGAGAACTTTTTAGCTTACAAGGAAAATGCTCTTGTTTTTCTTAATTTAGGAGATTATTATTACAGTGCCGGCATGACGGAAAAGGCAGTTGAAGCTTTTAATCAGGCAACTCAATTTACCGAAGATAAAAAATCGATAGCGATGGCTTATTACCGTTTAGCTATAATTGACTTGAAAGGTGAAGAATATGCCCAGGCGATAAAAGAAAAGATTTTATCCCAGGCTACTTATCCGCTTAGAATGAAAGAATTTACTTTTGATCATTTTGCAAAAGCCTTTATTGAAATAGGGGATATGCATTATCATGGTGGAAACCTTCAAAAATCAGCTCACAATTACGAACTTGCCATCCAATTGGCAGATTCGGACCCGATTTCATCAGAAGCACACTATAAACTAGGTTTAACTTATTATCGAAGTGAGGATTACGAAAATGCTTTAAGAGAAGGAGAGACTGCACTTAGTTTAAATCCCGATTTCCTGTCTGAACAGGAAAGATTGATTGACCTATTGATTGCTAATGCTTGGTCAGTCATCACTCATCAGGATAACTAGCCATATTTTATTATCAGTATGAATTTTTCAGTAATAAATTCATACTGATAATAACTAGAAATTAATTGAATAGCAAGTTTAATGTAAATGTAAAAATTTAATTGCTGAATAAAAAATAGAAATTTTGTATTTTAAATATTTAGTTGCTTGGTGAGTACAGAATCCTTTCAGGTCAAATCGCGATTCTTACACATTCATTAACAACTATAAAATTCGAGGTGAAAAAATGAAATCAAGAAAAATAATTAAAGGTCTTGTTTTCCTACTTATCGGCTTGATTCTTCTTGCAAATACGCTCGGAATATTAGAATGGTCTATTTGGTATAATGTAATCAGGCTTTGGCCACTGCTTTTGGTCAGTGCTGGTTTATCCATTATTTTTAGAGGAAAAAATCTTTCCTTTTTAGGTCCATTAATTATATTTTTTGCCATTATTGTGGGGATAGGGGCAGGTTATAGTGATATTGATTTTATGCCCGAAACCATTCCGCAAGAAAAAATCTTAAGTCGTGAAATCATTTCAGAAATGAAAAAAATCCCGGAGGAAGAAATTTTACCAAAGGTTGAAACATCCACTGCTCCCGAAACTACTTCAACAACTGAATCCGTGATAGAATCCGAAACTCCTACTGAAATTATGGTCGTTCCTGGGATTGAAAAAGCTTTTATCGAATTAAATTTTGATGTAGGTACGCTTATATTAGGTGAATCCACTAATCTGTTATATGAATGTATTTCAAAATACAGCCATAAAGAATTCGAACCTTTCGAAAAATATTCTCATACTGCTGAAGGTGCCTATATCACCATCTACCATTCTCGGGCTTCCAGGAAGTTTATTTCTAAAAATATTAGAAATACATTACAATTAAAATTAAATAAAGAAATAGTATACGATTTACATGTTAATACCGGCGCTATTCATACTGAATGTAATTTATCGGGATTTAAAATAGATGAGCTTTCAATAGAAAGTGGTGCAGGTAATATCGATTTAGTTATCCCTAAATATGATTCCAAAATAACGATCGATACAGGAGTCTCCAATATAGATATAACTGTACCAACTAACGTGGGAGTAATGGTAATGATCGATTCAGGAATTGCAATAAAAGACCTTGACGACTTTACCAGGGAGAATAATA
>CBFCZX010000117.1:0-4917 GCA_965602765.1 uncultured Atribacterota bacterium
ATGTCAAGAGGCGCAGGAGAAGCAGATCTCTGGGTAATAAAATTTAATGGACAAGGGGATTAATATTAAATAATATATTTAAAAAAGATAATTCTTACAGCAAATATCAAATTATCAATGACAATTTAAAAAGAGTTAAAATGGGGTCTTTATTTATAATAAATGACCCCATTTGATTAGCAAGTTATCCTTTTATTTTGGATAAGTATTAAAAATCACATACAAAAATACTTTATATCATATTATCCATTTACCACCTTACTTCGTAAATTCCTCTTCCTCTGACAAATCTTAGTAAATCTATATCGGGAATCAATTTTAGAAACAATAATAAAATCATCCATCAACATAGAATTAATTTGACATTAGAAATAGAATATCATATTATGGTAATAGTTAGTTAAGTTAATTAAGAAAGTATTTATTAAAAACATTCCTACAAACATACAAAGAAGTCATTTAAAAAATTACCCTGTTAATAAATGGAAAGGATAATAAATATAAAATGGAAATAAGAAGTTTAAATGCTGGATTAGTTTTGAAAGCTATTGAAAAAAATGAGTATATTTCCAGAGCAGATATAGGCAAATTAATAGGATTGACTCCTCCCACTATCTCTGCCATCATCAAAGATTTAATTGAAAAAGGTATCGTGCAGGAAATTGGAAAGGGAAACTCTTCGGGTGGGAAAAAACCGATTCTATTAAAAATTAATCTAAAAGCCGGTTATATTATTGCAGTAGATTTGGGGGGAGAAAACGGAATAAGAATAGCTTTGATGGATTTGTCTTACAATATTGTCAGGGAAATGTTTGGAACAAAGACTGAGCTTTTTAATAGCCGAAAATTAAAAGATACCTTACAGAGTTTATTAAAAAAATTCTTACGTGAAATAAATATTCCCGGGAAAAAGATACTGGGTATATGTATTGGCGTACCGGGGATTGTAGATTTTAAATTAAAAAAAATAACTGCAGCACCTTATCTAAACTGGGAAATACCTTTAGAAGATTTAGCTCTAAGAGAATTTGATATACCGGTTACTTTCGAAAATGACGTCAATCTAATGGCTTTAGCTGAGAAGTCCAGGGGGATTGCTAAAAAAATAAATAATTTTGTCTTTGTGGGTGAAAGGATTGGAATAGGTGCGGGTATTATCACGAACAGAAAACTATATAAAGGTGCGAATAACGCTGCCGGTGAGATAGGATATTTGTTAATTAATCCGAAATATATGCCTAAAAACAATAGGGATTACGGTTGTTTGGAAAAATTAGCCAGCTATAAGGTTATTGTAGAAAAAGCAAGAAAAAAATTGGGAAGGAATATCAAGGTTGTGGAAGTATTTAAAATGGCTGCCGAAGGCGAAGATATCGCCCTAAATATTGTACAAGAAACTCTAAAATACCTTGCTTATGGAATTGGAAACATATCATGTGTGCTTGACCCAGAACTGGTTATTATCGGTGGGGGGATTTCCATATTACCATCCAGATTTTTAGAGGAAATAAAAAAGAATGTTAAAGAAATAATTCCTTTTATTCCCAGGATAGAATTCTCTCAATTAGGGGAAGATGGTGTTTTAATCGGAGCAGCAGTAAAAGTCCTTGAACCATTAAAAAAGAAAGGATTAACTCTTATAAAAAAATAGAAATAAAAGATGTTCTTTATTTTAAAAAGTATACACATAATACTAATATGGAATTTTAAAATAAATTGCAGAAAAGGTGGTGAGGTGTATAAAAGAAAATATGCGTAATTTACTTAAAGAATATTGTTTGTCTATTATTTTTTTGGAGGTTTTATTAAATGAAAAAGTATATTAAGGTAATTGTATTAACACTTATAATGTTAAGTTTGATTTTAACGAGTTTTTCAATGTCTTTTGCTCAAAAGAAATATGATGTAGCAGTATTATTGCCGGGAACTGTAGAATTCTTTAGTGTTATGCGTAGGGGAATAGATAAAGCTGCTGAAGAATTTGGCTTGGATATCACTTACGGAGATGCCGAATGGGATGCCGGTAAACAGCTTTCTCAGGTAGAAAACTTTATTGTAAAAAAAGTGGATGCAATTATGCTATGCGCAGCAGATAATATGGCTTTGCTTCCAGCAGTGAAACTTTGTAATGATGCCAATATTCCCCTAATATCTTTCACCAATTCACTGGGTACGGACCCCGAAGGGAAATATAAGGGAGTTGTATCCTATATCGGAAGATCGGAAATTGGTGCAGGGATTATTCAGGGAGAAATGGCGGAATTGTTATTGGGAGATAAAGAAGCCAGTATTGTACTTATTGAGGGTAATCCGGGAACTGCTCCACAAAGAATGCGTGAAGAAGGATTTATGAAAGTTGCTGCTAAACATCCGAATTGGACTATCGTGGAAAAAAGACCTATAGAGGGCTGGACCAAAGAAGGTTCTCTTGCTTTCATGGAAGCCTTCCTACAAAGCGGCAGAAAAGTTGATCTGGTAAGCTGTCAATGGTGGAGTGGTGCTATTGCAGCAGCCATGGCTCTGGAGCAAGCAGGAGCAACTGAAGTGTATGTTACCGGCTTGGAATATGCTAAAGAATTGGTTCCTTACATCAAAAATGGAAAAGTAACTGCCAGTACCTATTTCTCGGTAGTCGAAGAAGGTTATAAAGCAACCGAGACGACTGCAAAATATTTAAATGGCGAAGAAGTTCCGGCATTTGAAGAGATTAAACATATCATTGTCACTAAAGATAATGTCGATCAGTTTGTTCCTGAGATGTAAAGAATAATGCAAGGAAAATTTAAATAATATTTAGTAATTAAGAGAAGAGGGGGCAATTTTATAAAAATTACGGATAAATAAATGAATAAAAAATGGATTGGTACTCAGATTGTTTTAAATAATAATCCGAATATGGCTGATAATCTAAAAAAGACACTAACAAAAGCCAAAGAAATTCTTGATTTGAATGCTTTAATCGTGTGGTCAGATACAGATAAAAAATTCTTTGATCTGGTTAAAGATATTTGTGCAGAATTTAAAATCAAGACTTATCTCTGGTATCCTGTTCTTGCGGATACTCCGGGATTTAAAATAGAACAGGAACAAGCAGTAAAAACTTTTGACGGATTACGAGGGCACGGAAAACTTGGCTGCTGGGAGAAAATGGGAAAAGGAGAGGAAGATTTTCTATTTCTTTGTCCCAATGACGAAGAGAATATAAACAAGATATTTAACCGATACGAGATAAAAATAAAAGAAAGTGGTTTTGACGGTGTATTTTTAGATAGAATTCGATTTCCTTCTCCTTCCAATGGCTTCGAGGCTCTTTTTTCCTGTTTTTGTACATCCTGTAAAGATAAATTTTATCGTGATTTCGGTGAAGATTTAGATGTTTATCAAAATCGAATAAAATCTTTATTTGCCAAAATTAAAACTATGGATTCAAATTATTTGGAAAACTGCCATTCATTTTCCGAAATTATTTTTCAAGATGATTTAAAGAAATTTTATGATTTTCGCAAACAAAGTGTTTATCGTATGGTAAAAATGTTTGCTGATAAGGCAAAACAGATGAATAAGTTGGTAGGAATTGATTTATTTGCCCCCTCTTTTGCTCCTTTGGTATCTCAGGATTACAAGTTACTGGCCAAGACTTGTGATTGGATAAAACCGATGATATATTGTCACACTTCCAGTCCGGCGGGTATTCCACTGGAATTATATTCTTTCCTGAGAGCTATTTTGGAAATTAATCCCGCTTTAAATGAAAATGAATTAATGTGTAAAGCAAGTCCTTTGACAGGTGTTGCTTTACCTGTAAACCTTGACAAATTATTAATTAATGGTATTTCTGAATATATGATCTGCGGTGAGATGGAAAAAATAAAGGAACTTGATTTACCGGAAAGTGTAAATATATACGTAGGATTAGAGGCAGTACAAATACCCGGGTTATGTAATATAACCGAAAAAATATTAAAAAAATATTTAAAATCCGTGATAGAGGCAGATACTAAAGGTATTATTCTATCCTGGGATTTATTAAAAATACCCGAAGAAAATTTAAAAATTGTAGGTGAGTTCTTATCGAAACAGTAATAAATCAAAAAACAGAAAAACTGATATTAAAAGTGAGTAAATTAAATAAATCTTTTCCCGGAGTAAAGGCTCTGGACAATATAGATTTTGAGATTTATAGAGATGAAATCCATGCATTGGTAGGAGAAAATGGTGCCGGTAAATCGACTTTGATTAAATTGCTGGTAGGAGTTTACAAAAAAGATTCGGGAGAAATTTATTTTAATAATCATAAAGCAGAATTTGATTCTCCTGCACAGGCGTTTCAAAAGGGAATCAGCGTTATTTATCAGGAAAATAGTCTCATCCCTCAACTCACTGTCATCCAAAATGTATTTTTAGGCATGGAGCGTTTTACGCCACTGGGTTTAATCGATGAAACTAAAATATATCAGGAATATCTTGATATTTCAAAAAAACTGGGCTTTAAACTTCCTCCACATGAAATAGCAAAAAACCTGGGAATAGCAGAGCAAAAATTGGTTGAAATCTTGAAAGCATTAATTCATAAAGCAAGTTTTATCATTATGGATGAGCCCACTGCATCATTATCAAAAAATGAAATAGACCATCTTTTCCGAATCATTTTTGAACTGAAGTCAAATCATGTCAGCGTTCTTTACATCACTCACATTTTAGAAGAAGTTTTCAGGATTGCAGACAGGATTACCGTATTAAGGGATGGGAAAAAGATTAAAACAGTTTTTACCAAAGAGGTTAATCGAGATGAAGTGATTACCATGATGGTCGGTGAAAATTTAATAGATACCTATCTCTCTCCACCCACTACTGAAATAAAAAAAGTTCAAAATCCGGTTTTAAAAGTGGAAAATTTGCGGAGAAAACCAAGAATAA
>CBFCZX010000118.1:0-4877 GCA_965602765.1 uncultured Atribacterota bacterium
AAAAAATATTTGATTTTAAAAATAAAAAGGAGACGAGAATGAAATATTCGAAACTAATCATTAAAGTATTATTAGTATTGATGGTTCTGAGTCTTGGCATAACCAATGGTATCGCAAAAGAACCGGGAGATTTTAAGATGGTTCTAATACTTCCTGGTCCGATCAATGACCAGAGTTGGAATGCAGCAAACTATGCCGGCTTATTAGCCTGTAACAACACGCTTGGTACGAATATGGAGTATGTGGAAAATGTTCAGGCAAGTGACTATGAATCGACTTTCCGGAATTATGGTGAGCGAGGATATGATCTGGTCATTTCTGCGGGAACACAATTTGATGAAGCTGCCAACCGGGTAGGACCTTCCTATCCTAAAACTACCTATTGTGTATTTAACGGAATGATTGCAAATCCACCCAATATCTGTCCGGTATTACCAAAGGAATACGAAGCCAGCTTCCTAACCGGTCTTGTTGCCGGATATACCACGAAAAGCGGAAAAATCGGTATTGCTGGTGGTTTCCCCAATAAATTGATGATTCGTCTTTTAAATACTTATGAATATGGTGCAAGAATCGGATCTCCGGAAGTTGAAGTCATCAGAGCATATGCTAATTCGTGGAGTGATGTGGCATTAGGTAAACAAATGGCCTCTTCTATGATTGATAAAGGTGCAGATGTGCTCTTCTTCTATGCTAACCAGGTTGGTCTTGGCGCTATTCAATCCTGTAAAGAAAAAGGTGCTAAATTTTTAGGTTTTGCCAGTGACCAAAATGCTATTGCACCTGGTACGGTCGTTGCAAGTGCATGGTTTGGAACAGAAGATATATACAAATGGATTGCAACCAAATACATGGAAGGCGAATTAAAACCTATTGTTAATGAATTAGGTATGAAAGAAGGAGTTATTAGCATGTCCTTTACTGACGAAGTTTCGCCCGAAGTACGTGAAATTGTTGAGCAGGCTACTGAATTAATCATTGAAGGAAAATTGTTAAAATTCCTATCTCAGTTCCCCGAATCTTTAGATTAAAATTGTTGTAATGGTTTGGATTGAAGGGTATATTACCCTTCAATCCACCTGAAAGAAGAAAAATATGAAAGATATATCAATAAATAATGACTATATTACTTTAAAAAATATTACAAAATATTTTCCAGGCACTATTGCAAATGATCATATTAATTTTACGCTGGCAAGGGGAGAGGTTTTAGCACTTTTTGGAGAAAACGGTGCCGGAAAAACGACATTGATGAGCATCCTTTACGGCTTGTATCAGCCGGATAAAGGTGAAATATATATTGAAGGTAAATTGCGAAAAATTTGTTCTCCACATGATGCGATGAAATATGGTGTAGGAATGATTCACCAGCATTTTACCCTTGTACCAGTCCATACGGTAGCAGAAAATATTGTATTGGGAACAGAATCTGATATTTTAAAATACTTAGATATTGAAAAACGTATAAAGAAAATCAGGGAAATCGGCAAAAAATACGGTCTTGAAGTCGATCCTAATGCTTTTGTAGGACAACTTCCGGTGGGATTGCAGCAGCGGGTTGAAATCATTAAAGCACTTTATCGGAATGCTCAAATCCTTATTATGGACGAACCGACATCTGTTCTCACTGCCCAGGAAACAAGCAAATTATTCGATTTTATCCGTGATTTTCGCTCCAAAGGGCATTCGGTTATTTTTATTAGTCATAAATTGAATGAGGTCATGGAAATTGCCGATAGGATAACCGTGTTAAGGAACGGTAAAATTGTAGGAAACGTATTACGGAAGGAAGCAACAGAGAAACAGTTGACTAAAATGATGATCGGACGAGACTTGATGATTCCCAGGAGAAATGGTAACTTACGGACCAATCTACGGGAAATTTTAAAAATTGAGAATTTAACGATTATGGGGGATCGAAAAAGCAAGATGGTTGATGACCTATCCTTTGATGTAAAGGAAGGGGAGATTTTTGGTATTGCCGGAGTCAGTGGTAACGGACAGGAGGAGCTTGCGCAGGCAATATGTGGTTTGCGTAAAGCGAAGAGTGGTCGAATTGTATTAAACGGAAAGGAAATTACCAACAGCAATGCTTTATTTGTTATACAAAAGGGTGTAGGGTATATACCGGCTGACCGCCACAAGGAAGGATTAGTGCTGGATATGTCTATCGAAGAAAATCTGTTTTTAAAAAATCATTCCGATGCTTCCTTTTTCCATTATGGGTTTCTTGATCGAAAAAAAATGAAGGATAAAGCAAAAATATTAATGGAAAATTTTGAGATCAAAGCAGCATCTCCGCAAAGTAAAGCGATGACCTTATCCGGTGGAAACCAGCAAAAAGTAGCTGTTGCAAGGGAAGTCAGTATCGGTTCAAGTACCTTGGTTGCTGCTCAACCCACCCACGGTCTTGATCTGGGTGCTATTGAATATGTTCATAAAACTTTACTCAGAGAAAAGAAAGAAGGAAAAGCAATATTGCTGATATCAACTGAAATTTCAGAAATTATGACTTTATCTGACCGCATCGGAGTGATGTATAGAGGAAAATTGCTTAAAATTATTTTGCGGGAAGACGCAAAAATCGATGAAATTGGATTATTAATGGCAGGAATTACCGAAGGATAAAAAAATGAAAAAAAATAACCAACATAATAATAAGAATATAAAGAGAGAATTTTCTGTAAAAAAGCAGGAAGATTATATTCTACTTAACCTTTTACCGATATTTTCAGTATTACTAGGATTATTGTTAAGCGGTTTAATGATGCTTCTATTAGGACATAATCCCTTAATCGTTTATTCGAATATGCTAAATTACGCTTTTCGTGATATATATAATATAGCAGAAATATTTGCCAAAGCAACACCTCTAATACTGACCGGATTAGCATTTGGATTTGCTTTTCGGGCATCATTATTCAATATCGGTGCCCAGGGTCAATTCTATATTGGAGCAGTCCTGGCTGTAGGGTTTGCATTAAAATTAGGTTCTGTCTCTCTCTTTTTAACCTTATTCATATGTTTTTTAATGAGCATGGTAGGTGGAAGTATTTGGGCAGCTTTTATTGGTTATGTTAAAGCACGTTTTAATGCCAACGAATTTTTAGTTAGCATGATGTTGACTTATGTTGCCATTGCTGTGATGAATTTTTTACTCGGAGGATTATTAAAAGAAACCAAAGGGGAATACCCGCAGACAGATGTTATCCCGGAAAGCGGATGGTTACCTTCACTTATTCCGCATACCCGGTTACACTGGGGATTTATACTTGCCCTGTTAGTCGCATTGGTTGCCTATTTGATCTTATGGAAAACATCTCTTGGATATAAAATTAGAATGGTTGGATACAATCGGGACGCCGCACGTTATGCCGGGATAAATGTCGAAAAAATATTTATCATTGTATTTTTTATCAGCGGTGCATTCGCCGGTATTGCCGGTTTCACTGAAGTAAATGGTATGCAACACATGTTAATCGAAAGTTTTAATCCCTTAATAGGAGCTGAAGGAATCGGAATTGCAATTCTTGGAGGAGCGCATCCCTTAGGAATTGTAATTTCTGCTTTTCTTTTTGGTGCATTAAAAGTCGGTGGAAATCTGGTGGTGCAGACTTCAAGGATTCCAGCAAGCATCATTGGCATTACGGAAGGTCTTGTGATTTTATCAGTGGTATTTTCATATTTTATAAGAAATAGATTAATTATTTTAAATAGCAAGAAAAAACTCGCAGCACAGGAGAGGAAAGAGTCATGAACATTATTACCGGATTATTAGTCGCTACCATACGAATGAGTACACCTTTAATGCTCGGAGCTTTAGGAGAGGTCTTTGTTGAACGCACTGGTGTAATGAATATTGCTATTGAAGGTATTTTTCTGATGGGTGCATGGGGAGGATTTGTTGGCGCATATTTAACTGGAAAGTTATGGGTGGGTCTATTATTTGCCATGATTGTTGGAATTCTTTGTGGTGCAGTCTATGGATACTTTACGGTTAAATTGAAACAACATCAAATCGTAACAGGTGTAGCCATTAATATCCTGACAGTAGGCCTTGGATTATTTTTATACCAAATACTGTTTGGCATTCCGCTGTTACCGCTAACAGTAGAACCATTAAAGGACATTGCTATTCCCGTTTTATCCGATATACCGATAATTGGTAGTGCACTCTTCAATCAAAATATTTTAACCTATCTTGCAGTTGCATTGATTGTACTGGGCTATTGGATATTATTTAAAACCCCACTGGGTCTTATTATCCGCTCTACCGGAGAAAATCCGGAAGCAGTTGATGTCGCCGGAATCAATGTGGAGCGAATCCGCTTTTTTGCTGTACTCGGTTCAAGTGCATTGGACGGATTAGCTGGTGCTTTTTATTCGATAGGTTTTTTGGGATTATATACTAATAACATTATCGGGGGACGTGGTTGGATTGCATTTGCCATATGTTTTTTAGGGAATTGGGATCCCTTGGGTATTTTAATAGGTTCATTGATTTTTGGATTTGCCGAAGGATTATCAATTACATTACTGACATCTAATTTCAAGCTGATCCCGAATGAGTTTTTAATCGCTCTCCCATATATATTAACCATCGTGGCGACCATTGCCAGGAGAAAATTCAATGTGCCAGCATTTTTAGGCAAGCCCTACATTAAGGAAAGAGGTTGATGAATATTCATGTTAAAAATAACAAATGCTAAAATAATCAAAGATCATCAATTACAAGAAGTGACACTTATTATTGAAAATGGAAGAATAAAAGACATTATTTCCGGTAAAGCCGTTTCGTTGAGAGCTGATGAAGAAATTGATTTAAAAGGTAAAGTTACATTTCCCGGATTTATTGATCCGCATGTTCATTTTGATGA
>CBFCZX010000119.1:0-4827 GCA_965602765.1 uncultured Atribacterota bacterium
GAAAGGAAGCTGCGCATTTTATTTGCCCATAAACTCTCCAGGGCAATTTTTAAACTTTGCAAAATCATACTATCACCTCATCTCTATCGATTAAGCCATCTTTCAAATGAATCACTCGCTTGGCATAACGGGCAATTTCCGGTTCATGAGTCACCAAAATAATGGTATTTCCTTTATCATGTAATTTATCAATCATTCTCATAATGTCCTGACCGGTTTTTGAATCCAGATTTCCGGTTGGTTCATCTGCCAAAATGATAGACGGATGGTTGACTAATGCCCGGGCAATAGCTACTCTTTGTTTTTGGCCACCCGATATTTCATTAGGTCTATGCTTTAATCGATCACCTAACCCTACTTCTTCCAAAGCTTGAACGGCAAGTCGTTTTTTATTTTTGGAATGCGTGTCATTATAAGTTAAGGGAAGTTCCACATTTCTTAAAATAGTTGTTTTGGGGAGTAAATTAAATTGTTGAAAGACAAATCCGATTTTCTGATTGCGAAACAGAGCCAATTGATTATCGTTCAGTTTACTAACATCCTGGCCGGATAGAAAATATTTCCCTTCAGTGGGGTAATCTAAACATCCCATAATATGCATTAAAGTCGATTTTCCCGAACCGGAAGGTCCCATAATGGAAACAAATTCCCCGGTGTTAATTTCAAATGACACACCTCGCAAGGCTTCAACTTTTACCTTTCCTACATAGTAGGTCTTCTTTAAATGTTCTATTTGAATTAGCTTAGACATATATCTTTTCCTCTTATCGGCGCATCATAGGTATGGGGAAACCACCCCTATTGGGACCACTGTTATTATTAGAATTGTTTGTATTCATCTGGTAATTATTGACAATAATTTTGTCACCTTCTTTTAATCCTTCGACTATTTCCAGATAATAGCTATCACTGATTCCGGTTTTTACCGGAGTCGGAATTGCTGAACTGCCTTCAACTTTTAAGACCATCGAACCACGTCCAGTTGTTGAGACAGATGTAACCGGAATGCGCAAAACGTTTTCTGCTAAGCTGACAATAATTTCTGTTGATGCTGAAAATCCGGGTTTAAAGAATTTCGATACTTCATCCATTCGAATGATTACCGGTACCGTTACTACGTTACTTTCAGAAACAGCGTAACCGGCTACTTCCGTAACTTTTCCAGTAAATACCTTACCGTCCAAAATATCCAATTCTACTTCTGCTTCCTGACCGATTTCAACCTCCATACAATCCACTTCACTGACTGAAACTTCAATTTCGTAAGCAGTTTCATCAATCAGATAAATAATGTCATCAGTTTTTTCAATGTTATCTCCTTCTTCGACATAAATCTTAATAATTTTACCGGAGAAAGGAGCTCGAATGGTTCGTGCATCAAGTTTTTCCAGAGCTAAATCCATAGCCAACTTCTTTTCTTCTTGGGTTAGATTAGGAGAACCATTAATTTTTGCCAGCTCGTATTCATTTTTCGCCCTTAAATAATTTAAGCTTTCTTCTTTATCTTTCAAGTGAACCAATTCTTGTCCTTCTTCCACAAATTCACCGATATGTACCAGGATTTTTTCAACAGTACCTCCGGTTGTTTCGCTGCTTTGCAAATTAAGATTGACGGAATTAACCGGCTGGAGAAAACCACTGGCAGGAACTATCTTTTTTAAATTTCCCAATTCAACCTCAATCACTGATGCCAAATCAACTGCTTGAATTTGATTTTCAGAATTTGCTTCTATACTGGATTTGGATTGCCAATAATTGAAACCGAAAAAACTACCTGTCCCCAAAATTAATATGACAATTATCCATAAAAACCATTTCTTTTTTTTCACTCATCTGTCCTCAACTTTCCTTAGTTATATACCTAAAAAATGAGCTAATCTTAAACGATTAACCAATAATAAATCCTGAGCTTCTTTAACTTTCAGTTCTTTTTCCGCCAAGGCAATCAGCTGGTTTTGCCACTGGGTAGAAGAAATAATCTTTTCCTGATACTGTTTTTCTAAAATATTTTTTACATATTGTTCTTGTTCTGAGGCAGCTAATTTTGCCTGTAAATTAAGTTGATAATATTTGTCTTGATCCATTATTTGATTCATTTCGAGTTGTAATGTTTTTATCAATTGCTCGAGCTCTTTTTCTTTTTGAAGAATGGTTGCTTCAGTTCCTTTTTCTTTTAATTTTTGTGCTCCTCCATCTGCAAGATTCCAGGATAAATCTAACATGGCATACCAGGAATTATCTGAAAGTTCATATCCCCCAGAAAGATTAATTTGTGGCTTACCTTCATTTTTCGTCCATTTTGCTTCTTTTAAAAGACTTTCTTTATCAATATAAGCATTCTTTATTTGATAATGTTTATCCAATGATTGTTTGAATAAGGTTTCTTCTTTTTCATTTTCTAAAGTAAATTGCCACATATTTGACCTTAAATTATCTAAATATATAGGTTCTCCATTGAATTGAACCTGAATATCCTCCGATAGATTCAATTCCAGGTACCATTCTTTCTGTTGTTGAACAAGATTTTGTTTTAAATTTAAAAATTGATTTTCAGTTTCCATTAATGCAATCTTTGCCTCAGCTTCCTGCTGATAACCGCCTTCACCTAAGCGAATCTGTTGCTGTACTCTTTCTAACTCTTCAGTAGCCAACTGAAAACTTTTTTCGGCAAGACTAACTTCTTCTGTTAAGCGGACAAGACTTAGATATTTTTCGATAAAATCAATTTGTTTTTCAGCTTCCTTCCAGGCTAATTCTTCGACCTTCTTTTTAATATTATTTTTAGTTTGGAAGATTTGTTGTTCGCTCTGTGTATAAGAATCTGGGAAAAATTGTTTTTCGAGTTGGATGCTTGCATTGGCACCCTTCAAGGTTTCCTCGAAAGATATATCTGCAAAATCATTTTCATTCCAGGAGATATCTGTTGAAATATTTAAATCATCTGCAATTGTTTTTTCAACGGTAAGTTTAAGCAAACTGGTTTCGCTATTTCCTTCTCCAAAATCCCATATCGGAGTAACATCTAAATTAATCTGAAAGGCATTGCCTGCATCAAGTATCTCCAAATTTCGTTCTAATGTTTCGATATTATACCTGATTTCCTCTAAATCGTAATTATGCTGTATTCCCCAATCAATAGCCTCTTTCAAATCTATCTCTTTAGCCTGTAAGACACCAGGAAGGAGTAAAATAATTGTTATAATGATAATTGCTATAGACCCAAATGTTTTTTTGCTAAATTTCATGATTATATATCTCCTTTATTCAAATTTCCCATGATGGATTGTAAATTGAGTAGGGCATTGTAATAATTACGAACTGAGGAAGCTATTCGATATTCTGCTTGAAGAACACCTATATTGGCAGATAGTTCATCATCTTTACTTGCCAAGCCTGCCTTAACTTGATTGCTAATAATGATTTTATTTTCTTTTATTTGGATTAAGCTATTTTGACTTGATGTAATGTCATTTTTTGTTTGTATATAATTTTGCCATTGAGATTGTATCTGGTAATCCAGGTTTTGTTGGGCAATTTGATAGTCCAGCTTTGTTATGGTTAAATTGTTTTCTAATTTGTTTAAATCTATCTCCGGAATATCCGAAACCTTACTTTTCTCTAATTCCAGGCTGGCCAAATCGATTTCCAGATTGTTCATTTGCAACGATATACTGTTTTGTCTTCCCTTTTCTAATGCTTCATCTAAGCCAATTTCTTTAAAATCGGGGACATTTATCGCAACTAACTCAAATTGAGTATCTGAATTCAATCCTAGGGTTACCCGAAAATTTCCCAGCAATTTTTGATAGTCTAATTTTGCACTTTCAAAGGAAAATAGCGCATCATAATATTCATTACTCTGTTCCAGGACATCCAGTTGAACTTTATACCCGGCTTTGACTTGAATTTTTATATCTTCCAGGATATTTTTTTCCAGTTCTGCCTCTTTTTCTTTAACTTGTAAGTCTTTTTGAGTTAATTTCAATTGGAGATATTCATCAACGACTTGAATAATAAGGTCTTCCTTATTCTGTTGGTATTGCTCTTTTTCCTGGATACGTAATAATTCATTTTGTCTTTCCAGTAAACTAGATTGGGTTAACAAGTTTTCACTTTCATTCTTTTTGATTTCTATTTCTGCGTTTTTTAACTGATATCCGGCTTTTTTGAATTCAAGATTATTGGCTAAAGCCATTTCGGCAGCTTGAAAGAGATTGAGCTTGACGCTTTCCTGAGCAGCAATCTGAATGCTCTCAATCAATATAATAGCAAATAACAGAAATATAAAAATTGTTAGTTTTTTCTTCATAATTTGCCTCCTTATAAAATATATTTAAATAAAGAATCTTTTCATGTTAATTTATTTTAATATTATAATCTAAAATGTTTATAAAGTGAAAATTAAGATTTTATAAATTAAAAATTAAAATTTTATTAATTGAAAAAAATGAAATAATATAACATTTAACAAAATAATTTTTTACCATGTTATTTATTCCGTTTATGCATAAATTCTTGTACTAAAATAGAAAAATAAAAATATATTCTTGAAAAAGAAGGAATTTTAAAAAAATTGACGTATAATAATAACCAATAGTTTGCAGCGGATATCTGCGCTTCAAAAGAGGGTAGAAATTAAAAAAATAGTATTAGGTATGAAAACAACATAAAAAGTATTGTTATTTAAAAAATATCCAATAGCTGATAAATGAAAAAATAAAAAAGGGAGTTTAACACAATGTCTATCAATACAAAAGATTTTTATTCTATTTTAGCTTCAAAAGCTGAAGCTTCAGCGATTCGGGAGATTTTAAAATTAGTTCAAAA
>CBFCZX010000120.1:0-4809 GCA_965602765.1 uncultured Atribacterota bacterium
CCGATAATTTTCATTATCGAAAAGGACGAGATGTTATCTCGCGGTACCACCTGGGGTTAGATAAATTATTTACCCCACTCATTAAAGGTTTTTAAAGGTGACCAGCCTATTTTGCCTGAGGTTCTCTTTTCAGTCATCCCCTTTAAGATACTTTCACCATTCGTATCTTTCTCTTTCTAAGGAAGAATAACTTACTTTCCTCGGGTTTGATATTTGTGAATTATTGAGAATCATAATACGTGAATTTAGTGTTCTTGTCAAATTTCTCCTAGAATTTTTTATTTAATATAATAGAAAATATTGGAAATTGATAAAAAAATATTTTGAAATAAACTTTTAAAAAGATAAAAACAACAAATTAAAAAAGAGAATATTATGAATTATCTTTTTTAATTAGCCTGGCGGCTTCTTCATCAATAATAATCGTAACTTCAGGATGTGTTTGAAGAATAGAGGCCGGATATTTAGTATCTAAATATCCACTAACCGCCTTTTCTATTGCTTCTGCTTTATTTCTACCATTTGCCAGAAGAAGAATTCTTCGTGCCTTCATAATAGCAGCCATACCGATTGAAATTGCTTGATGCGGAACTTCGTTTACAGAATTAAAAAAACGACTATTTGCACTTATAGTTTCTTCAGACAGATTCACCAAATGTGTAGCAACATTGAGTGTTTTCCCGGGTTCATTAAATCCAATATGGCCGTTAGGTCCAATTCCTAAAATCTGAAGATCTAATCCTCCGGCTTGTTTAATCTTTTCTTCGTAAGTTTTACATTCTTCTACGATATTTTCAGCTTTTGCGTTGATAAAATGAATATTCTTTGATGGTATGTTAACATGTTTAAAAAAGTTATTATGCATATAATAATAATAGCTTTTTTCATTTTCTTTAGACAATTTATAATATTCATCGAGATTGAAAGTAATAACTTCTGAAAAATCGAGTTCTTTATGCTGATACATATTTATTAACTCTCTGTACATTCCCAATGGTGTGCTGCCGGTTGCTAATCCAAGGACGCTATTTGGTTTAAGGTTTAACTGACTTGATAATAATAAGGCAGCCTTTCTGCTCATTTCATAATAATTTTTTTCAATAATTACTCTCATTGCTATCTTCCTTTTAAAACTAATAAAATATTGCAAGCATGTAAATATATTTCTTAACAGGGCTGGCTTTTACGCATATACTTATAACATTTAAAATAACTAAATAGTTTAAGGTCTGTTTTATAAAAATTATTTGTGTTTCTTTAAGCTTTAATGTTTCGAGAAACGCTGTATTATATTAATCCATACCAATTATATTTTGAATTAATTAGATAGACAAATAAATATTAAAAGTCTTTAGAGCTTTTACGGTTAAAACATCTAATCATCAATTTTTCACTTATCAATTAATGACATCTCTTTTCCTCTTATAAACACTTTTTTTACCTCAAATTTTTCATCGAATAAAGTTAAATCTGCTTGCATATCCTTTTCAATTTTTCCTACTCTATGGTCAATGTGCAGTAGTTGAGCAGGATTTAAAGTAGCCATATTTATGATTTCATTTACTGGTAAACCTGTTGCATCAATCATATTTCTAATTGCAATACTTAAAGATAGAGTACTTCCGGCTAAAGCACCGTTTTCCAATCTTGCTGCTCCATTTTTAACGATTACTTTTTGCCCACCTAAAGAATATTCTCCGTCAATTAGTCCTCCTGCTTCCATCGAATCAGTTATTAAAATAATATCCCTAACATCTTTAATCTGGGTAACCAGTTTTAAAATGGCCGGATGCAAATGAATAAAATCTGCTATGAGTTCGCAAGTCATATTGCTTGTGAGTACAGCACCTACAATTCCCGGTTTTCGATGATGCAAACCACTCATTGCATTAAATAAATGGGTTGAATGGCTTAATCCCCATTTTTTTGCTTTTAATATTTCTTCATAGGTAGCAGCAGAATGTCCTACGGATACAATAATGTTTTTTTCTCTCATTTTTTTAATAAATACTTCTGAATTTCGGATTTCCGGAGCTATGGTAATCATCTTTATATCCTCTAAATAATCCAGCAGTATTTCTATATTAGGTTCTATTATATATTCTTCAGCTTGAGCGCCTTTAAATTTTGAATTAATAAAAGGACCTTCCACATTAATGCCTAATATTCGAGAACCACTTACTCCGCGGTGTTTGCATTCTATAATGTTAAGCAATGCTTTTTGAATCGATAAAATATCCATACTCATTGTAGTCGGTAAAAAACCGGTCACTCCGGTCTTAAGTAAACTCCTGCTAATCGAGTCCAATGCTTCATAACTTGCTTCCATTGTATCCCGGCCATTAAATCCGTGAATATGAATATTGATAAGTCCCGGTGCAAGATAACCTCCCTGAGCATCTATTACTTCGACTTTTTTATAAAACCTTATATCGTTAACAGGCAGTATATTGGTAATATTTTCGTCAAAAACTAAAATATTTTTTTCAATGACTCTATCAAACAAAACAATTTTAGCATTTACAATTACTTTCATGCACACTCTCCCAACTGAGGATTATTTACATACTAATAAATTATTTTATCTTCCTCTACTTTTCTTACAAACAATTTTGATATTTTAACTATCTTCACAAATTGTGTTTCAATAATTTTTTCTTAAGCTTTTGAATTTTATTATAATATTTATTAGCTGACATGTATTTTTTCTTTCTGCTTTTATTTTTTATTCATATTTTATTTCTTACATTTTTTTAAATCATTATTAATTAAAAATTCTTATCGAGCTTTTAACAGCATTACTTTCATTTTATATAAAATTGTACAATGAACTTATATTCATAATTAATAATTGGTGATTTATTTGTTTTAACAACACTATCACAGGCAAATCTAATTGCTAAGTATAACCCGTTCTCCTGATATAAAAGTTTGCAATACACGAAGAGAAAGAATCTCTTCTAGAGGCAAAAGAAACGGATTTTTCGATAATACAATAAAATCTGCCAACATGCCTTCTTCTATTTTTCCCTTGTTTTCGTGCAATGCATAAGATGCATCTTCGGTAAATATTTTAAATGCTTCTTTTATATTAATTCTTTCCCTTCTGACCCAGTCAGGCATTTCTTTACCATCCAGGTATTTATGTGAAACAGAAAAATAGAGTTCCAACATAGGATCAGCTTCTGTTACCGGACAATCGGAAGAACCGGCCACCCGTATACCCTTTTCAAAAACTCTTTTTAAAGGATAGGATTGCTGGACTCTTTTCCTGCCTAATCGTTTCTCTGCCCAGGGACTGTCTGTTGCAACAAATACCGGTTGGATAACGGCAATGACTTCCAGTTTTTTCATTTTTTCCAGATGTTCTTCATCCACTAATTGCATATGTTCTATCCGATGCCTTAAGCTTTTATTTCGAGTCACTGATAGAGCATCGAGTGTATGCGTTAAAGCTTTATCGCCGATGGCATGAATGGATAACTGCATCCCTAATTCATCCGCCTGGTGAGTTAATTCTCTTAATCGATCCGGTTGAATGCGCAAAATCCCTTTATTTTCAGGATCATCAGCATAGGATTCATAGAGAGCGCCACTTGATGCACCGAAGCTACCATCAACAAAAAGCTTTAATCCCCGGACTTGCACCAATCCTTGAGCATACTTTTGCATCTCAATTTTTATTCTCTCCTTATCGGCAAGACATTTTTCAGTAAGATAGACATGCACCCGTATTTTCAAATATCCTTTTTCCTCCATTTCACGATAAAAATCCAGAGTATCAAAATCAATTCCCATATCACTTACGCTGGTCAATCCTTTTGATAGGAGTTCTTTTTGTACTTCTAAAAAATTATTCAGCATGGAATCTTTTATCCGGGAATTATTTAACATATCATCCGTCGGAAGTGCATTATCAATTAATATGCCGTCTGGTAAGCCGTCTGAAAAACGTCCGATTTTTCCGCCTTCCGGTTCTTTTGCATTGCGGTTAATTCCCAAACGTTTCAGAAATTCTGAATTGACCGCTCCGATGTGTTCGTCAAATCGAAGAATGAAAATTGGAATTTCAGCCGAAACAACATCTAAATCAATTCGATTAGGCATTCTTTCTTCCCGGAATTTTTCGTGGTCAAATCCCCAACCGATAATGATTTCTTTATCGGTTTCATTTTTTAATAGTTCCTGCAATTCTTTAATCGACATGCAATTTCTTAAATCAACAGCGGAAAAAAGTATGGTATACAAGGAGAGATGCATGTGAGCGTCGGTAAAAGATGGCAATAGATAATTGCCCTGTAAATCGTAAACATTCGAAAATGATTGATTTGAAATATAAAAATCGTCTCGGCTGGTAATTTTCCGAATCACGCCGTCCTCAACAACCAGCGACCATGAACCATTTTTATCTACTTGTTTAAAATTCTTAAATAAACATCTTTTCATTCAAATCCTCCAGTCATTACTCTTTAATATATAGTATCGAGTATGTTCTTTGGGGTCAAGGAATGAGATAAAAATTATATAATAAAAGCTAGAATAAATTGGTGTTCATTTAAAAAAACAGCAGGTAGGTATTTTGGAAGAAAAGATGCCTGGAAAGAAATTAAAACATCTATCTCAGTAATATTATTTCCCCTTGCTTTAAAAAACTTATTTCACGTTCATTGAATAATGGTTTTAAACAAACGACGAACAATTTTAAATGAAAAAAGTAAGATGTATTAAAAAATATGCTCCATTAATTTGATTATTTTAAAGATTGTCCATATCCTAAATATAGCTTAGAATGGTGTTCAATGCATCCGT
>CBFCZX010000121.1:0-4787 GCA_965602765.1 uncultured Atribacterota bacterium
CAAATCAACTAATAAATTCGTCTGCCAAATTAAAAAGAAAGGTGAAAAAAGATGGAAACAATTAGTCAAAGGTGGGCACGTTTTGCCCTGGAATTAGACTACGAAAAAATTCCTCCAAAAGCAATAAATGAAGCTAAAAGATTTCTTTTAGATAGTATAGGTTGTGCTTTTTCTGCACTTAACAATAAAGATACTCAAGCTGCTTATCATTACATTGAGGATTTAGGTGGAAAAAAGCATGCTACGGTTCTTGGATGGGGAATAAAAGTAAATTTGCCACAGGCAACTCTATTGAATTCTTTATTGATTAGAGCACTCGATTATAACGATATTTATTGGGAACAGGATCCCGCTCATCCTTCTGATATTATTCCTGCTGTTCTTAGCACGGGAGAATTTAAGGAAAAATCCGGAAAAGAAATTCTTCTCGGAATTATATTGGCTTATGAATTAGAGATGCGTTTATGTCAGGCGGCTTTCCCGGGAGTTAGGGAAATTGGCTGGCACCATGCCACACTAACACAATTTGTCAGTCCGGTAGTTGCTGGAAGAATGTTAAATTTAAACGAACAAAAAATCGTAGCAGCCATAGGAATCAGCGGTTCTTCACATCATTCATTAGGGGGAGTAGTGGCCGGGCATCTGACCAACATGAAAAATGCAGCTGATCCTTTTGCAGTTGAAGCAGGGGTCCGAGCTGCTTTATTAGCAGATAATGGCTATACTGGTCCTATTGAAATCTTTGAAGGTAAAGAGGGTTTGTTTGAAGTATTTGATAAAATACGGTGGGAAAAAGATATTTTAATAAAGGGACTCGGGGACACTTTTTTAATCAATCAATGCGGTTATAAAGCTTTTCCAACAGAAGCGCTAACTCACCAGCCTATTACGGCTGCCTTGGAAGTCATGCAGGAAAATCATATTCACCCTCAGGAAATAAACGAAATATTAGTGGAAACAACGACCAGGGGAGCGGATATACTTTCTGATACTAGTAAATACAAGCCCACTACTAAAGAAACGGCAGACCACTCACTTCCATATTGTATTGCCGTAGCAGTTGCAAAGGGCAATGTTCTACCTTCTGATTTCAAAGAAGAAGTCCTTCGGGATAAATTGGTCTGGTCTCTCCTTGATAAAATAAAGGTTGTTGCAAATCCGGAAATCGATAATCTCTTTCCAAAAATTAAAAGAGCCATTGTATCCATTAAAACATCCAAGGGAACATTCCGGAAGCAGGAAGATTTTGCAAAAGGGCAACCCGAACGACCTTTAAGCGATAAAGAAGTCATTTCTAAATTTAGAGCAAATTCAGAAAAAGAAATTTCTTCAAAAAGAATAGAAGAAATTATTGAAGCTACTTTAGAGTTAGAATTAATTGATGAAATCGGGAAGTATATGAGACTTTTAGTAGGAGATAAATAAAAAAATGAAAGGGAAAATAGTGACATGAAAGCAATGGTATTGGGTTGTGGTTTGGTCGGAAAATTAATTGCTAAAGATTTAGAGAGAGATAGTTATTTTCAGGTGAGTGTAGCCGATATTGATCAGGAAAAAATAAATAAAATAACGCAAGACTCAAATATAGAGGGTGTTAAGGCTGATTTATCTAATTCAGATGAAATAAAAAGGATAGTAGCCAACCAGGACATTATAATTGGAGCCGTTCCCGGGTTTTTAGGTTTCAATATGTTGCGTTCGGTTATAGAAGCTGGGAAAAATATCACCGATATTTCTTTTATGGCTGAGGACACCCTAAGTTTGGATCAACTGGCAAAAGAGAATGGTGTGACTGCTGTAGTTGATATGGGTGTAGCCCCCGGAATGAGCCATCTACTGGTAGGATATGTGGATAGCTTGCTTGAAGAGACTGAAAGTGCTATTATTTTAGTTGGTGGACTTCCGGTTATAAGAGAGTGGCCATATGAGTACAAAATTGCCTGGTCTCCGAAAGATGTTATTGAGGAATATGTAAGACCTGCCAGGCTAATGGAAGGTGGAAAAATCACTGAAAAGGCAGCACTTTCCGACCTCGAATTAGTTGATTTACCCAAAATCGGAACTCTAGAAGCTTTCAATACTGACGGGCTTCGTAGTCTACTTTACACTCTCGATATTCCTGAAATGAAAGAAAAAACCTTGCGATATCCCGGTTATGCTGAAAAAATTAGAATGTTAAGGGAAACAGGTTTTTTCGATGAAAATCCTATTGATATCGAGGGCATAAAAATTAAACCTTTAGAACTTACTTCCAAACTACTTTTTCCAAAATGGCAGTTAAAGGAAGGAGAAGATGAATTAACAGTGATGAGGGTAATGGTTCAAGGGAAAAAAGAAGGAAAAAGATTACGTTACATCTATGATTTATTAGATTACTATGATAAGGAAGAAAAGGCAACTTCAATGTCTCGTGCTACAGGATTTCCCTGTGCTATTGTAGCTCGCTTAATAGCAGAAGGAGATTACACACGCAAAGGTGTTTCTCCTCCGGAGTATTTAGGAAAACAACATGAAGTTTATAATAAAATTTTAAAAGAATTAGCTAAAAGAAATATAGTATACAGAAAAAATATCATTGAGATTTAATAAAAGTAACCGAGAAAAAAAGTAATATAAAAATATTTCATCCTCGGGAAAAGGGTAAATGATTTTCGAATATTAATAAATAGGTCATTAAATAGAAATATTAACTTACATGTAAAAATGTAAGGTAGAGGTGCGGAAATTAATGAGTAAAAGTGAATGATTAAATTCACTTTGAAAGGTATTTCTGCCGAAGCAGAAAAATTTATCAAAAATATTTTCTGCTGGGCTTATAGTGAATAACTATAAGACTGTCATCAAATCCATAAGCAGATTTAGATGGAGGGCTACCTTTGGTAGAGTACTTCATCTAAATCAATAAAAAGAATCATAGGCAATTAATGAAGTCTCTATCATTAATTGCCTATTTTATTTTTTTGAATATTTAAGATATATCTATTTTTATAATAGAAAGGATGTTTTAAGACATAAGAGATACGCAGGAAATCATTTTAAGGCAAAGTTCAGTTCTTTTCATTTATTATTAAAAAAAACTATTGCGTACATGAATTCTATTTAATAATTTACTAAAATAACAAAATAATTTAAAAAGGAGGAATAGCTTTTGAAAGTTTTAGTTTTCGGGGGTTCTGGGAAAATGGGTTCTGCTGTTGCCTGGGACTTGGCTAAAAATAGTAAAGTTGGTGAAGTTGGTATTATAGGAATTACCGGTAGGGGAGAAAATGCTCTTGAAAAAACGAAAAAATGGATAAAAAGTGATAAAATTGTTCTCCATTCAATAGATATTAATAATCGAGAAGAGACAATGAAATTAATGAAACAATATGATGTTGGAGCAATTACTCTCCCCAATAGAAAATGCAGTTATAAAGTTATTGATATGGCGATTGATTCGAAACTTAATGTAGTGGACATATTAGAAGAATATCACAGAAGACCAGACGCCTATGAGATAGAAGGATTAGAAGTGCCGGAGGGCATGACCCTAAATGAGTATGGAGAATCTCTGCATCAACGTGCGTTGAAAAAAGGTGTGACAATTTTAGACGGAATGGGTTTTGCACCGGGATTGACGAATATCACTCTTGGTGAAGGTATCAGAAAAATGGATAAAGCAGAATCTGCCATAGCCAGGTGCGGAGGTATTCCAAAAAAAGAATGTGCCAATAAACACCCGTTAAAATATATGATTACCTGGGCTTTCGAGCATGTTTTAAGGGAATATATGGTAAAGGTGGATATCAAGAAAAATGGAAAAATTATTGAAGTCGACGCCATGACCGATTTTGAAAAATTTAAATTCAATGAATTGGGCATTGAAGAGGAATTAGCATGTGCTATTACTCCCGGAATGCCAAGTTTTCTTTATACTCGACCTCATCTACAGGAATGTGCAGAAAAAACAATCCGTTGGCCAGGGCATTGGGAAGGAGCTTCAGTTTTAAAAGAATGTGGTATGCTAGACGCTACTCCCGTAGAATTCAAAGGAAATAAATTATCTCCGCGTGAATTTTTATCCTTTGTCATGACCCCTAAACTTCGCCCGAATGATTGTGAAACGGATGTATGTGTCATGTGGAATACTGTTAAGGGAAAACATAATGGGCAACAAATGAGAATAGATTATTATATGTGGGAAAATGCAGATACAGAAAATACTATTTCTGCTATGGGCAGAGTCACAGCATTCCCTGAAGCAATTGCCACTGTCATGTTGGGAAAAGGGGAAATAAAAAAGAAGGGAATTGTTGCACCTGAAGATGCCATAGAAGGAAAAATATATGAAACATATTTTAAAGAATTAAGAAGAAGAGGAATAAATATTCTTGAGGTTTCAAAAAAGATATAATAAAATGAAGAATGATTGAACTATGCTTTAATATCTTAAGGAACCGTAGAATCGGTAACTGAAGAAACATATAGACAGTTCTAGCTTGTTCGCAAAATTGTGTATTTATTTCGCCGCTGTTATCAATAAAACATATTGCATACATCAGTAGCTCTTAAATAACGGATTAACGGTTGGATAAAGTGATAAGCGGCATTAGTTAGGTTTTACAATCTACAGAGAGTAAACTAAAGAGGGTAACTGTATAAGAGTTGTCGAATAAATCTACAAATAACAGGAGACAATTCAGTGAAGAGAATTAAAACAATTATTATAGGTGCAGCTGGTAGAGATTTTCATAACTTTAATGTACATTTTAGAAATAATTCAGAGTACGAAACAGGATATTGTTGAT
>CBFCZX010000122.1:0-4779 GCA_965602765.1 uncultured Atribacterota bacterium
TCTATTTTTTCATTCAATTCCCCCTCTAATTCTTCGATTTCCTTCGTTAGGTCTTCAATTTTATCCTTTACCAATCTAACATCTTTTCTCTCTTTAAATATTCTGTTTGCTCTTCTTAATCCGACCACGCCACTGCTTAAATTTCCCACTTTAGTTCTTCCCAGAAATGCTCCAAGAACGCTTGCCCCGAGAGATAAAACGCTGTCCGTGGTAGCCGTTTTTGTATCAGTTTCCTCTTTTTCCAGTTTTCCTAGAAGATTATTATATTTTTTCTGAAGGGTTTCCTCTTTTTTCTCAAATTTCTCCCTTAATTTATCAACTTCTTCGTCTTTCTTTTCTCTCAAAAGTTCTATGACCTTTACCTTAAAAGAAGAAAGTTCTTCTCCCGGTTTAGATAAAAGTTTAAATTCTTTTGAAGTATAAAGATTGAGTCTCTTTGTGCGATAAAGAAAATCTTTAAACCTATTTTCTACTGCCTTAAAATCTTTCATTCCTTCTATAAAAGACGGTAGTGGGTAAAATTTAGCATTCTCAATGGATTTGGTCTCATAAAGGCTAACATCATCCTCGGTTAAAATCCCATTTTCAAAATTGATTTCAGTCGTATTTTTATCAATAGGAAGCTTTAAAAATACGTCCTCCTTTTCATCAATTTTTTTAGATGCACTGTAAAATTTTATTTTCCCTTTTAAGAGAATTTTAGGTTCAAATATTACTTTTTCTTTATAGGGAGAGTTGTCTAGAAAATATTGTTTAATTTTATCTGAGATGAGAGGAAGAGAAGCAGTTTTCTTTGATATCTGGCTATCTTCCTTTATAGCGCCTTCATCTACTTCTGCTTTAGTTTCATTACGAAGTCTATTTTTTTCTTCCATCAATCTTTTAATCTCAGGTTTGGAAAGAGGACCTCTTAGGTAGGATAAAACCCATCTTGTTTGAAAAAGAGAAAGGCGGTCAAGATGTGCACTTTTTAGGAGAAATGTCCTCTTTTTCATATTAGATAATAAAGACCCTATTTTGTTTCTACTGAGAGAGTCTGTGCTATTTTTTATAAGTCCATCCATGACTCTGTCTTTGTCCTGTTTGGTCTGAAGTCTTCCTAAAAACCAGCTTCCTATGTTTGAAAGCCCTTTGTAATCAAGGTCAACCGGATTTTGAGTTGCAAGAACCACGCCAACACCATACGCCCTCGCCTGTTTTAAAAGAATGAGCATAGGTTTTTTAGAAGGAGGATTTGATGTAGCAGGGAAGAAGCCAAAAATTTCATCCATATAGAGCAGTGTTCTTAAAGATGGTGTCCCCCTTTGCTGTCTCATCCAACTGATATATTTATTTAGAAACAAGGTTACAAAAAACATTCTCTGGGCAGTATCGAGGTGGGATATGGAAAGAATGCTGACCCTAGGATTCCCTTCTTTGGTATAAAGGAGTTTTTGAATATTCAGAGGTTCCCCTTCTGTCCACATTGAAAATCCAGGGCTTGCCAGAACATTGTTTAGAAGCATGGCCAGTTTAAGCCTTTCATTCTGAGGATAAAAAAGTTTCAAGTTCAATACTCCAACTTTTTCGAAGGGGGGACTTGCTATATTACCTATTAGTTCTTCCAGGGTAAGATTTTTCTTCTTTTTCCAGAAGTAGGAAAAAATGGTAGCAAGCAGCATATACTCTTTGCTTGTCAAAGGGTTTGCCTTTATATTAATCAGGGCTAAAAGGCCCATGACTGTGGAGTTAATCATTGAGGACAGGGTATCGGGGTCATCGAGAATATCTTCGGAAGGCACTTCAAAACTGCTTAAGACCGATAAGGGAATTCCTGCTGAACTTCCCGGAGTATAAATTGTAAAATCAGCATTCTCTTTATAAAGCTTAATTCTATTTTTATCCTGGTGAAAGCTTTCTAATCCTTTTTGCCAGTTTCCTGCCACCTGCGCTGCATAATTTTTAGGATCCATCTCTTTGCTTCGGGCTTCATCCGGGTCTATCCATTTTTCAAAATCCTCCGTTTTTAGTTCCGGAAAAGAAAGAAGGAGATTACCCATGTCACCCTTAGGATCAATGATAATAGAGGGAATTTTATCAATGGTAGCCTCTTCGATCATGCCGATTCCAAGCCCTGTTTTTCCACTTCCGGTCATTCCTATAATTGCGGCATGTGTAGTAAAATTTTTCGATTTGTAAAGAAAAAGATCTTCGGTTGTTTCGAGTGTTGTTGGATCAACTTCTTTTCCGAAATAGAATAACCCTAATTTTTCATATAAAGATATTGTATTTTCCATAGTCTACCTCCTCTTAAAGATAATTTTTAAAAATCATGAGATACAAATTGTGATAAAATAATCTATATTAAAACTATGTTCAATAGACCTTTTTTCTGACCAGTTGAGCCACTATTCCCAGTGAAATAACGGCGATACCGGTAAGTACGGTGATAATAATGATTTGAATAGGTTCTGCGTCCACAGAATTTCTTTTTACCCATATGCCGTAAAGCGCCCAATCGACAACAAGTGCATAGAAGATATCTTTCCGGGAAAATAACATAATAAGGGTAATGACAATCGCGACAATAATCACTGCAACCGTCCAGAAGGACTCACTCAATCCAAATCGATTCCAATTGATATCCACCAGCAGGGAAGTGATATTAGCAATGGTAGCAACCGTAATCCAACCAAGATAGACACTAAAACAAAGATGAACCAAATATTTTTCAGTCCCCGAAGCATCTGACCTGCCTATAGAAAGCCGCAAATAGATGGCAATCAAAGACAACAATAATACCAGCATGACCAATACTGAAAGAGAAACCATTTCATAGTGCCAGGCAAATATCCAACCCATGTTCATCAAAGAAGAAAGAATAAAAAGCAAACCGATTTTTTCGATAAAAGTCGGTTTTTGTTCATTGGACCTGAATGCATAGACCAGCTGGTAGATGGCAAAAATCGCCAGAAGCAAATAGATGATTCCCCAGATTGAGAAAGTTGAACCGGCAGGTACAAATAGATTGGGGTATTGGTCAGATAATTCGCCGGTCGTTTTATTATTTATAGGGATTGACATGGCAAGCGAGTTGACAATAACAGTTCCGACAAAAAAGACCAGATTAAAAATACTTAATATTTTTCTTGACGGATATTTTTCCATGATTTTCTCCTTTTATTGGTAAAATATTTTCACAATTTAAAACATACCCGATAATTACCTGTTTTTTATCTGGATATGGAATTACTATTTTTCAAGTAATCTTGAGAAGATTAAATCCCTCCTAGATAAGAGATTGATACTTATCATCTTTGTTCTTCTTTTTTTCATATATGGGTTTTCTATTTCAAGGGCCAACGATTTTGTCTTTTCAACTCATCATTTTGCAGTTCTATCTGACTGCATGATACCAAAGACATTTCCCTGGGGATCAGTAAAATAAGCTATCCAACCTACGCCGGGTATCGCCATTTTTGGAACAGTTATTTTTCCGCCATTTTTGGTCACATTTTCAATGCTTTCATCGATATCGACAACATCAATAGTATTGACCGTATTAGTCCCCATTTCATCCCTCATCTTTAAGCCACCGTCTATGCCCGGTTTTTTCTCATCCCCGGTCATTATCATCCAGTATTCCATGGGACCTCCCCATTTTTCAAATCTCCAATTAAATGCTTTCTCGTAAAAAGAAATAACTTCTTCCGGTTTTTCCGCACTAATCTCAAAATGTGTGACTCGGTTCATAATAACACCTCCATTTTTTTATAAATTTGTGATAAAAAAGGAAATCTTGTATTAATTTGAAGTCAATAAGGATGATAGAGTTGAATAATGACAGGCATTAAAGAAAATATCTTGAATCTGTTCCCATATAAAAACTTGCTTTTTAAAGAAAACGACACAATACCTTTTCGGATTTTTTCTGAAATTCCGACATATTGTGTTGAATGTGGCCTGAAAGGAAAATGATATGAAATAAAGTGTAGAACCAATCATATTTTCTATCTCCTTCTCATTTTCATTCGATTTAAGGATAAAAAAATAGATAGCTTTTTCTAATGAAACTGGTTTATTTATTAAACATTATATATTAAATATGCATAATAGTAAAAGAAATTTCCATTATACACCGACAAAAAATTCTGAATAATATTCACTAATATACCCGTTTTTTTTATTTTATAATAGGGTGAAAGCGTTTTAAAATCTGCTGGAAACCAATTCTTCATTAGATAAAGTACAAGCTAGCCCCCCTCTCCTCCTTCGCATCGACGATAGTCGCTGTGGCATCGCAATGAAAGGATAATTTGTTAAATAATCGAATACATTTGAAATGACCCCATGACCAAAGAGGAAGCCTTCTTTACTTGAGGGATAGTAGGTGAACATCTGCTAAAAAGAGTAAAAAGAGGGTAAAGCCAAGAACAAGACTACAGATATATTTTTTTTATTTTACAATATTCTTTCTTCATGTACATTTTTATTTATTACATCTAGGTATTTTCTGCAGCTTGACCACAAAGATAAAAGAAGATAGTCCTACAGTCATAACTCTAAAGGTTAAGTTTTTGAACCATGATTTTGTATGCTTCCCTTTTCAAGTAACTCATCTTTTTAATGTTTCGAAGAAAATATATATTTATAAAGAAAGAATCGGATATGACGCAAAATTGAAAAGGAAATAATAAAATAGTTTATTTGTTTTAATTATAAAGTAATACATTTTAAAATTATCTTAAATTTTTACAATAATGATATTACCTCTGCACCCTGCCCGACCCCGACCCTTTA